>NZ_AXAA01000006.1:0-133719 GCF_000472625.1 Caloramator sp. ALD01 | reverse complement strand
ATAGTCGTGAACTCTACGAGTTTCAGAATTACAACGAGGACAAGTATGAGGCTTCTTTTTCATTTCTAAATAAATTTCATAGCAAACATTATCAAGTACTTTTGTTATAATAACATCTTTAAAACCAAGTAAATTTTTGATACAATTATTAGTGTGCACTTGTAGGATGCCTCCTTTCAGGTAATATTTTTGTAGTTAATTTAATTTTACCAGGCATCTAAAACAGGTGCATATTTTTTTTGTAAAAAAATATGCTGGGGCTACGCCCCAACATTTATTATAGAACCATTTATTTTCCTACTCTTTATTAAATTCTTTTTATTTACATATTCCTCTTCACTAATTTCCCCCTTTGCAAACTTTATATTTAGAATTTCTATTGCTGAATTGATTGAACTCTGCCTTTTATATGTTTTAAAAAGCATATATGCAATAAATATAATTAAAATTAAAAACGCTAAATCAATAATGTGCATCCAAGGAAATAAAAAGCTACCATCTCCTAATTTTCCACCAAAACCTCTTGGCAAACCACCTGAAAATCCGTGTCTCATAATAATCCCTACCTTTCAATCAAATATTTTTTATTTAGATATTCATCTTCGCTAATTTCTCCATCTATAAGTTTTTTATCAAGTATTTCTATTGCTCTTTGGTTTACATTTTTGTTATTTTGATTGTAAAAATAGATAGCTAAAACAGCTAAAACTATTAAACCAATAAACATTCAATCACCTCCTCATCTTGTATATAGAATATACCCTCTATGTGGAGACTTAGTGATAAAATTGTTAATAGACTGTGAATTTGAATTACAAATTTAAATATAAATTACTGTAAAGGTCGCTCTGTGTAAGTAAAAAACTGGCATATTCTATTATAATTTATTTATTTTAAAAACGCGTCCAAAATAATAAAGACAGGTATTCAATTTAATAGTACCTTAGATTGTTGACAAACCTACTTGCTAACTGAATTTTAAAAAAGCCCCTTGAAAGGATTTCAAATTGGCGAAATAAACGAATGCATAAGAAATCCTTCAAGGGGTTAATCAATATATAACTTTTTCAACAGCCTGAAAGGTGCAAAGCACCTTTGTTTTTTATACTTCAAACCTCTTTGCAAAGAGCTTTTCTGCCTCTTCCTTATCAACTGGTCTACTAAAAAGATATCCCTGCATATAGTCGCATCCCTTAGACTTTAGATAATTAAACTGTTCTCTGTCTTCAATACCTTCGACTACAACCTTTAAATTAAGTTGATGTGCTAAGAAGGTTATTCCATCTAAAACTTCCTTTTTCCCTTCCTTTGCAAACATCTTATCTATAAAGGATTTATCAAGCTTTATATAGTCTGCAGGTATAAAGGTTAAATAATTTAAGGAGGAATATCCTGTCCCGAAATCGTCTATTGCAATTTGAATTCCTACCTCTTTAAGCTGTTCTATTATTTTTATATTTCTCTCCTTATCCTCCATTAGTGCACTTTCTGTTATTTCTATCTTTAACAGACTTGGTTTAATGGAATATTTCTTTATTATTTCCTTTAAATTGCTTACAAAGCTCTCATCCCTTAGTTGAACCGCAGACAAATTAACTCCTATAGGTTTTACTTCTATCCCCTTATCTATCCACTCCTTTATTTGTCTCACAGCTTCTTCAATAACAAAGTATCCTATCTCCACAATAAGGCCTGTTTCTTCAGCAACTGGAATAAACTCTGCAGGAGATATGTTATAATTTTTTAATCTAATTAATGCCTCAAAGGCGTGTACCTCCCCCGTTTTAGAAGATACCTGTGGTTGATAAACCAGCTTAAAATCTTTATTCTTCAAACAATCCAAAAGAATCTTCTCTGTTTCTATCCTTTTCTCAAGTTCTTCAATCATTTCAGCACTGAAGAAAATATATCTATTTTTACCCTCTGACTTAGCCTTATACATAGCGGTATCTGCATTTTTAATTATATCATTTACATTGTCACCATCATCAGGAACAATTGCTATACCTATGCTTGTTGTTGTATATATGTTTTTCCCTATAACATCTATTCCTTCCTTTAGGTCGTGAATAATATTTTTTGCAAGTGCTTTGATTTCATTTAAATTTGAAAACTGCCTTAGAAGAATTAAAAATTCATCTCCTCCAAACCTCGCAACAAACACGTTATCATTTGCATATTTTTTTAATATAGATGCTACTTTTCTAAGAAGTGCATCTCCTTTATCGTGTCCTAAGGTGTCATTTACCTTTTTAAAATTGTCAAGGTCAAGTAGTAAAACAGCAAACTTTTTATTTTTATCTTTATCTTTTATTTCCTTCTCCAACTCCTCTATGAAATATCTTCTATTGGGCAAATCTGTTAGGGTGTCATAGAAGGCAAGATATTTTATATCTTCTTCGTATTCCTTTCGTTCTGTGATATCCATCATAGCACCAGATATTATTTTTTCGCCTTCTTTTTCTTTTATAACTCTTCCTTTAATATACATCCATCTTGTCACACCATATCCAGTGTTAACTCTTATTTCGCACTCTATACAAGTTCTTCTTCCTTCTATATGTTCTCTATAGGCTGAATACAATATTTTTCTATCTTCTTGCAAAACTATTTTATTTATTAAGTCTCTTACTTTAATATCCTCAAAATCGTATCCTATAAGTATTTTAAACTGTTCTGATAAATATAATATATCATCCTTAGTACTCCACTCAAATATTCCATACTTACCAGCCTCAAGAGCTATCCTATACCTTTCTTCGCTAATCCTTAGCTGTTCCTCTGAATTCATTAAATTGTCATATTGTACTCTAAGCTCTTCTTCTGTTGCCGCAAGCTCCTCATATAACGCCTCAAGCTCAGTATAGTTATTCTTTAATCTATTTATCATACTGTTATATGTCCTGCTTAAACTTCCAAACTCATCTTCACGGTTATAAATAAACTGCTGTTCTAATTCTCCCTCTTCTGTTGCCTTCATTGCATTCATAAGGTTAGTAAGTGGTGTTGTTATTGTCTCTGAAAATCTAATTCCAAAACGTAGAGAAATAAATATAAAGGTTATAAGAAGAATCAACGATACAAAAGTTATATTCCTTGATACTGATAAAATTTCACTTAAATCCTGAGCTACAACAATTATCCACCCTGTAGATTTCATATATTTTAAAGCCATATATTTTTTTGTGCCCCTATATTCATATATACCACTATATTCTTCTATTTTTTCTCCATTATTAATCCTATTTATTATATTATTTAAAAGGTCATTTTCTACCTTTGTTCCAATTCTATCTATATCAGGATGGTATAAAATTGTACCATTTAAATCCGCAATATAGGTATATCTGTTTTTACCAATCTCATAATTAAAGAATTTAAACCCTATTTCATCTATATCAAAATACGCACAATAAACACCTATTATATTATTATCAGAGACAACAGGCACGGCTACAAGAAGCTTTGAATCATACTTATCTGTATAAATTGGCTTCATATATACTCTATTTATATTAACATTTTTCATTATTTCGTAATTTAACCCTTCAGGAATATACTGCTTATCATCTGTATCTAACAATATCTCTCCTCTACTCCCTAAAATAACAGATCTATACTTTAATTTAGGCTTTAGAATAAAATTTCTAAATTCTGATAAATAACTCATACTCTCTATTTCGCTTTTATTTTTTATATACTCATACGCCTGATTTTTGCTTTTTTCATCCCTGTTTATTATAAAATCCTTTACTTTTTTGTTTTGTGCAATATCCTCTATTTCATTAGAAAACATACTCAATATTACAGAAATATTTTCAGCCTCAACTGTGACTACTTCATTTATTTTTGTTTTATTAATCTGTATAAGCTGTTCTGATGAATAGTAATAAATAGTTGCTGTTAAAACAATCAATGGTATTGACACAAGTAGTGCAATAAATAGCGGTAATTTTTTCTTTATATACACGGAGCTCCCTCCCTTTTTCTCCCTCTTCGCCTTAATATTATAACATTATTCGTCATTAATTTATTATTTTCGACATTATTTTTATCGTTATTTTTTTGTAAAACTTTAATATAAAAGGTAGGATGCAAATATTAATAATTCGCATCCTACCTAAATGGTAATTTTATACTCCCCTTTTTATACTCTTTTTTTCATCACAGTATATCCTGTATTCTTTTCCTCCAAATTGTGTCTTTAAAATAACTGGATGTCCCCAAAGTTCAACAAGATGCTTCAATGTGGCCTCTGCATATTCAAGAAGAAGTTCACGTCCATCGTATATGTGTTCTAAAACTAAAGTTCTATCCCTTTCAACATCAGCAACCTGTATATATGGTACAAGTCCCATTCCACAGTTATTACTTAAGGTATCTCTAATCTCCTTCCATCCCTCATCATCCGATACCTCTTTAATTATATATTCACTATCTCTTTTTACATATTCAAAAAGGTTCATCTCTTGACAAAGCTCAAGTGTTAAATATCTTCTAATAAAAGAGGAGTCTCTATCTACATCCCTAACCTCAAATATTTTATTAATACCATATCTTCTCTCTAAATCTTCAAATATCTTGTATCCAACATAATATGGGTTTAGTCCCCCAAGATGAGGTGCCACTACATCATTGTGCCTTTTTATAAACTCCAGATAGAGTCCCTGAGGAAGGTCCAATTCCTTCAATATTTTATAATGCCAAAAACTTGCCCATCCTTCATTCATTATTTTGGTTTCAATCTGTGGTATAAAGTATAGGGCCTCTTCTCTTATCATTTCAACAATTGTTTTTTTGTAATCCTCTATATCGCTATATTTTATTATAAATAAAAGCAAATCCTCCTCAGGTAACTTATATTTAGAATCTTGCGTTTCCTCATCCTTCCCATTATAAATTGTCCTCTTAACTTGAAGTTTAAGGGCGTGGGCCGCATCTATAACCCTTTCAACTTCATCATAACCTATTGATGGATCCTTTATATACTCTCGAATTAAATTCGCGTGCCTTTTAAACATATCAATTGTATAATCTGCATTTGTTCCTTCCTTAAACAGTCTATTATTTTTAAAGAAATCATTATGGGCATAAACGTGTGCCATAGTTAAAATTTGAAGGAGAAGAGTATTCTCCTTCATTAGATAGGCAAGACAAGGATTTGAATTTATTACCATCTCATAGGGAAGTCCTGTTAAATTGTATCTATATAAAGTTTTTGTTCTTTCATAAGCCTTTCCAAAACTCCAGTGGGGATATCTTGATGGCATTCCTATATATGCTTCATAGGAGAGCATTTCTTCATAGCTTACTATTTCAAACTCCTGCTCATAGAAGTTTAGTCCAAAATCCTTTGCTATCTTCTCTATCTTATCGTTCCAATACATTAACTCCTTTATTGAATAATCCATCAATATCCCCCCTTCTGCTTCTTTTTGAGCATTGTTTTCAAGCCGTCCCACAACTCATTTTTATGGCTAACAGAAACTGCAATAAAGTTTTTATCCTTAATCTCCTTTGTGAGTTTTCCTTTTATAGTCATACTGTAGCTGTTTGGCATAACCTCTGCATAGGCAAAGAGGTTGCAGACTCTACAAAGTTCCTTTGCTGATTTTATAGTCCTTTCATCATCCTCACTCCAATTATCCCCATCACTAACATAGAAGGCATATACATTCCAATTTTCTGGATTAAACCTTGTATTTATTATTTCGAGTGCCTTGTTAAGACCACTTGAAATATAGGTTCCTCCAGATTCAACCCTATGGAAAAATTGATATTCATTAACCTCCTCTGCCGTTGTCGTGTGGGCTACAAAGGCCACCTGAACGTTTTTATACTTCTTTCTTATAAATCTTGAAAGGATATAGAAGAAGGATCTTGCCATAAACTTTTTAGTATTATCCATAGAACCTGAAATATCCATAATACATATAATTGCTGCATTGCTCTCCCTTCTGAACTTCTTTTTAATCCTAAAATATCTCAAATCATCCTCAACAAATGGGAATCTTTTAATGTCAACAGGTAGGTTCATCTCCCTTAAGGCTCTTTTCCTTGCCTGTTTTCTTTTTATCTTCTCCATAACAGTTTTTTTCTTTGCAAGCCTTGGCCTTATTCCGTATTTTTGGTATCCATCCCTCTTCTTGCTGCTTTCAACTAATATCTCAGATGTCTTTTTCCTATCCATATCAGGAAGCTCTAAATCCTCAAACAGATAATCAAGTATATCATCTATTGTTATTTCAAGTTCATACATCTCTTCTCCCTCTTGATTTCCTGCCCCTTGCTGTCCCATCCCCTGCTTCTTTTCACTTCCTATTCTATCTCCTCTTTTTTCCGTACCATCACCTGAAGCAACACCCTTTGTATTTTTTCCATATATAAACTGATATTCCTTAAGCCCCCTGATTGGAATTTTTACCTTTTTGTTTTTACTCTCACCTATTATACTCTCCTCAGACAATATATCTGCAAGGTTATCCTTTATTGCCTTCTCAACAAGTTTTTTATGCCTTCTTCTATCCTCTATGGAACGGTCGTGCTCAACAGGATCCGAATGCATATCACGAAAAATAGCCATACACATCAATCCTTCCATAGATTATTTGCTGCATATTTTAATATAACATCACAACAGTGGTCGCAGTAGCCATCCTCCTTCATCTTTTCTACCATTGCATTGTATTTTGCATCCTGTTCCTTATCTCTAACCTTAGATTTTGTTATTATTCTTGTCAAATCCTTTACTGAAGCTATAAGCTTCTTTTCAATTGCCTCCTTTAGTGGTTCATAGCTGGTATAATCTATCTTTCCACCATTTCTCATAACATAGAACATATAGGATGTAACGTCAGTTCTAAATCCCTTTGCGGAGTTTGGAGAAATGCCTATCTGTTCCTCTATTGACCTCATAAAGGCTTCATCTGGATTTAGTTCTTCACCAGTTGCCTTATCCTTTATCTTTGTTTTGTTAACATATGCCTCAGCATTATCTATATAATTATTAAATAGACTTTCTGCCTGCTCTCTAAATCCGTGAATAAATGCCTTTGTTATCTCCTTCTCTAAAATCTTATTGTATTCTTTTCTTATTGTATCCTGTATATATGCAGTATACTTTTTCTTTTCATCTTCACTAACATCAAGTTCTCTTACAGACTTTAATATGCTCTCCATTACACTCAATGGGTTTATACAATCATATTCAGAGCTTGAGAGAGCATTATCTATTGCCTTAACTATAAATCTTGTTGATATTCCAGTCATTCCCTCCCTTGGGCCTGCCTCCTCCTTTAGTTCCTTTATATCTATCTTCTTTGTTGTTCCATTTTCTAATATATCCTCACCGTTATATAGTTTAAGCTTTGTCATCATATCCACCTTATTAGAAGGTGTCAGCCTTGAAAGAATAGCAAACATTGCTGCAACTTCAATTGTATGTGGAGCTATATGGGCCTTAAAATTACTCTTTTTCAATATCTTTTCATAAATCTTAACTTCCTCATTTAACTCTAAGCAGTATGGAACCTCTATTTTAACTATTCTATCAAGGATAGCCTCATTAGTATGGTCTGACTTAAACTTATTCCATTCAGCCTCATTGGAGTGGGCTATTATAATTCCATCAAAGTAAATCATAGGTCCTTTACCCGGTGATGGAATTGATTTTTCTTGAGTGGCTGTTATTATTGTGTGTAGATATTCCACATCATTTTTAAATACCTCAATAAACTCAACAATTCCTCTATTTCCAACATTAAAGGCACCATTTAATGAAAGTATTCTTGGATCATCTTCTGGATATAAATCCATCTTCGATATGTCTATTGAACCTGTTAAAACGGATGTGTCTTGATTATTGGGATCTACTGGTGGTACAACTCCTATTCCCTTTCTTGATCTAATTGAAAAATTAGTTGTAATAACTGGGAACTTTTCATACTCCCCATTATATTCATTCATAAGCCTATATTTGCATATTGGACATAGATCTCCCTCTATTTGAACATTTAGCAATTTTTCAAATTCAGGTCTTAAGTGATTTGGAACTAAGTGAAGTGGCTCTTCCCTCATTGGGCATCCCTTTAGTGCATAAATTGGAGGTGACTGTTCAAGTGCCCTTTTTAGTGCTTCAACGATAGATGATTTACCAGCACCAACAGGGCCAACAAGATATAAAACCTGCCTTGATTCTTCTCCCTTCATCGAGGCAGAATAGAAGTAGTTTACTATCTTCATTAGAACCTTATCAATTCCAAAGAACTCGTCCCTAAAGAAGTTGTATTTTTTAATCACTTCATTTCCATATATCTTCCTAACCCTTGGATTTTCCTCTGGTTTTAAAACCTCGTATCCTTTATTGACTATTATGTCGTACATTCTTTTATGCGATAGCTTTGCAATTTCTGGATTATTCTTTAATATTTCAAGATAATCTAAAAAAGTACCTTCAAACTTTTCTTTACTCTTTTTTTCTCTATCACTCTTAATTAGCTGATTGAAGTCCATATTACCCTCCAATTTCCCTTCTATTTTATTACTATAATATGGGGGGGAATTTATAAATTATGATGAAAAAATAAAGTATTGCAGGTATTGACCAAGCGGTCAAAAAGAACTATAATTAAGTTAAGAATATTGACCATATGGTCAAGGGAGGTATATATATGTCAATTAAGTTCAAAAATGTTACTAAAGAATATAAAAATGGAACTAATTCATTTTATGCTCTAAAGAATGTATCCTTTGAGGCCAGTGAAGGAGAGATTGTTGCTATATTAGGCCCTTCTGGTTCTGGTAAATCAACTCTTCTTAACATCTTAGGTGGAATTGACAGAGCAACTGATGGTGAAATTATGTTTGGGGATTTAAATGTTAGCAAACTATCTGATAAGGAACTCACAAAATACAGGCGTAATAACGTAGGATTTGTTTTTCAATTTTATAATCTTATACCTAATTTAACCGCCTTTGAAAATATTGAGGTTGCTTCTGAACTCACTAAAAGCCCCCTTAAAATAGACGAAGTTTTAGAGGCTGTTGGTATGCTACAGAATAAAAACAAATTTCCTCAACAGTTAAGTGGTGGTGAACAGCAGAGAATATCCATTGCAAGGGCAATTATTAAAAATCCAAAACTGCTACTTTGTGATGAACCTACAGGTGCCCTTGATTACAATACATCAAAGGAAGTATTAGAATTGCTTGATAAAATAAATAAAATGTACGGTACAACTATATTTATCGTAACCCACAATACAAGCATTGCATCTATGTGCCATAGAATAATAAAGTTAAGAAGTGGCCAAATAACCGATGTTAAATTGAATAAAGAAAGAATCTCCCCTAAGGAGGTAGAATGGTAATGATTTTAAATAAACGTATTAGACGTGTTCTTTTTCAGAACAAAATGCAGTATATTGGACTTATTTTTTTAGTTGCACTATCAATCTCCTTATACTCTATATTTGGTAGTTTGGCATCTAATTTTAATGAAGCAACAGATACCTACAACAATAAAACAAATATCGAAGATGCAAAATTTTTAACCCTGAAGGAAGTAGATATTAATAAAATAGAAGATATGTTTAATGTCTCATTAGAGAAAAGATATGAGGTAGATGTTGATTTTAAGGAGTCAACTATTAGATTAATAGAACTTACCGATGAAATAAATAAACCACTTATAATCGAAGGAAGAATGATTAAGGAGGGTGAAATTGCATTAAACCCTGCCTACGCAAAGGCAAACAAAATTAAAATTGGAGATGAAATAAGTTTAGGGGGATATGAATATTTGGTTTCTGGTTTTGTATCAATTCCTGATTATATATATCCAACTAAATCACTTACCGATTTAATGGCAGATCCAACTAAATTCGGTGTTGCAATTGTAACTTCAAAGGACATAAAAAAATATGGCGATTTGACTTATTTCTACAGCATCAAAGGAGATATAAGTAATGCAAAGAAATATATAGATAGTGAATATAAAATACTTATGTGGCAGGATATAAAGGATAATTTAAGATACACATTAGCAAAAAAGAAAATTGAACAGCTTCCTCAGCTTGCGGTTAAAATACCTCTTTTATTCTTAAGTTTGACCTTTATACTCCTATTTGTTCTGTTAAAAAGAATAATTAAACTTGAAATAAAGGAAATAGGAACACTCTATGCCCTTGGATATACTAAATCTGAAATTCAGAGACATTATCTATTTTATCCAATTATAATATCTATATTTGGTACAATACTTGGAACACTTTTTACTATTCTTTTACAAAAACCACTGACAGACTACTATGTTTTCTACTTTAATATTCCTGTAAGTCCAAATGTTAAATATAGCTTTCTTTTATATGGACTACTTGAATCTGTTTTAATTCTTTCTTTGTCTGCCTATGTTGCATCGGCAAAACTTTTAAAGTATTCACCTACTACTCTTTTAAGAGGGAAGGTAGAAAAGGATAAAATACCAATCTTTGCAAATATTAATCTAAGTAGATTTAAGTTTAAGAATAAGTTCAGAATAAGAGAATCATTGAGGGGATTTTCAAAAATTATACTTCTTATATTTGGTATATTTACAGCATCAACACTTCTTCTTGTTGGCTTTGCTGCAAAGGGTTCAGTAGACGCATTGATTAATAAATCTATTAAAGGAACATTTAAGTATAAATATAGCTATATTTTAAAGGAAAATATAAATAAAAATGAAATAAATGCTGAAGGATTTAAGGTAGCATATTTTAAGAACGAAGAAACAAACGATAATATAATAATCTACGGACTTCAAGAAGAACCAAAACATATAAAGCTTACAAAGGGTAAAAACGAAGTTAAAGTAGATAAGGTTTATATAACAAGTTCTTTATATAATAAGTTAAATAAGAAAAGTTCTGTGAAGCTTATTAATCTATTCAACAATAAAACAATAGATATTCAAATTGACGATGTGGTGAATGTATATACTGGAAATGTTATTTATATGCCCCTTGAAGTGCTAAACCAGATTTTGAATGAAGATAAAGAAAGCATAAATGGAATTTACTCAGATACAAAACTTAATATTGATGATAATAAGATATTAAAAATTGAAAGCATTGAAGAGATACTAAAATCCTTTGACGTAGCCCTTGAACCTGTTAAATATATGCTTATTGCTATGGGAGTATTATCCTTTATAATTGCCTTAATAGTAGTGTATATAGTTACATCTTTAATAATTGAAGAAAACAAACACTCTATCTCACTTTTAAAGATTTTAGGATATAGCGAAGGGGAAATAAATTCACTTATGCTTTCATTTATGTTTATACCAAGTTTAATAGGTTATATAATTTCCATACCTTTTGTAAAGGGATTCTTAAGTTCTATTTTAAATACCTCTTTAAAGGATATGAATTTAGCAATGCCTATAGAAATAGACCCAATGTATTCAATTTTAGGATATGCTATAATCTATATTGTACTTTTGATTTCTAAGTTTATTTCAAGAAAGAGGATATTTAATGTGTCTATGGTTGACATACTTAAACTACAGAAGGATTAAAGACAAGAGGTGAATTATTTTGGAAAAAGAAAACAACGTACCTGAAGAAAAAAAAGAAAAAATAATAAAGGCTGCTATAGAGGAATTTGCAAAGGAAGGATATAAAAACGCATCTACTAATAAAATTGTAGAGGCTGCTTCTATATCAAAGGGAATATTATTTCACTATTTTAAAAGCAAAAAGGGACTATATATAGAAACAATCAAATATGCAGTTCCTCTACTGTATAATGAATTCTTTAAAATTGTGGATTTTTCAGAGACTGATATATTTGAGAGAATCATTAAGTGGAACCTTGTTAAATTTAATCTTATGGAGAAATACCCCTATATCTTTAAACTTCTAACCGATGCCTTTTTAAACACTCCAAAGGAGGTAAGCAAGGAGCTTACACCTATACTTTTAGAATATCAACAGTTTGGTTATGATGCTATCTTCAAAAATATTGATTTTTCTAAACTAAAAAAAGACGTGGATGTTCAAAATGCAATTAAAATAATTTCTTGGGTATTTGAAGGTTATGGTAACAGCTACATTAAAACTCATAAAAATGAAAAGGGTGAAATTGTTTTAGAAAAAGATAAAATTATTGAGGAGATGAAAGTTATTTCAAATATTTTAAAAGATGGTATGTATAAGTAGGGTGTTAAAGCTATCTTAGATTTATCCTTATTAGTTAGCCCCATAAAGGATTTACTTTGTATTTAAGTCCTTTATGGGGCTTTTATAAAATAATTTATTTTAGTTTAAGTTTAATAGGTTTTCATAGAAAAAATAAAGCTACTCTAATACATATAAAATAGTTAAATATTTTTCCAAAACTTAATATATATTAAATATATTTGTATTATAATTGAATTGAGGTGTTAAAGTTGAAGGAAAAACTTATTGTAATCTCCTTTGATGCATTATGTACAGATGATTTTAAAACAATAAGAGATTTACCAACGTTTAATTATATATTAAACAACTCTATCTATTCCCTCGACGTAGAACCAGTTTATCCTACACTTACTTATCCCAACCACGCCAGTATAATAACAGGAAAAAAGCCCTATGAGCACGGTATAGTAAATAACACAAAGCTTCAGCCAAGTCGCACCTCTCCAGATTGGTTTTGGTACAAAAGTGATATAAAGCGCGAGACTCTATTAGATATTGTAAAAAATGAAGGGGGTACGCTCTGTACACTTCTTTGGCCTACAACTGGCGGAGGGAAAATAGATTACAATATGCCTGAAATATTTGCCAATAGGCCTTGGCAAAATCAGATAATTGTATCCCTCTTTGCAGGAAGTAAACTATTTCAACTATCTATTTATAAAAAGTTTGGAAAAATGCTCAATGGTTTAAAACAACCAAATCTTGATGATTTTGTCTTACAATCAGCCCTATACACCTTAAAATACAAAAGACCAAATCTTGTACTTGTTCATTTTACAGACCTTGATACACAGAAGCACATATATGGTACAAAGTCTGAAAATGTTAAGAAGGCTATTTTAAGACACGAAGAAAGATTGAAGAGAATATTTGATGTTGCATCTAATTTAGATTATAAAATAGCAATATTAGGTGACCACGGTAGTTTAGATGTTCATAGTGCTATTTCTTTAAATGAGTATTTTAAACAGAAAAAGCTTTCAGATTATGTGTATTTTAAATCCTGTGATGGTTCTGCTTATGTTTACTTACGAAGGGAGGTGTCAAATAGTATAAAAGATAAAATATATTATTCAATAGAGGATTTTAATAGACAGAGCAAAGGGACAATAGAAAAAATATTTACATCCTCGGAGTATATAAAATTAGGGTTTGATAAAAACGCATTTTTAATGCTTGAACCTTCATCAGGATATTGTTTTACAGACAAAAATATTAAAGATTATATTGCTCCATCAGATCACAAGGCTGCCCACGGACAGCTTCCTAATAAGCATAAAACTATCTTTTGTCTATGGGATAGGGGTGAAACTAAAAGGCAGCTTAACAGCATTAAGATAACAGACATAAAAGGCATATTGCTAAACTCAATAAATTTAAAATGAATTGGGGGATGTTTATGAACCTTAACAAAGAAGAGAAAAGCTGGGCTATGTATGACTGGGCAAACTCTGCATATTCTATGACTGTTACTACAACTATCTTACCTCTCTATTTTAAAATGTTAACGGACGCTGCAAATATTAATAAGGCAACATCTACCGCCTATTGGGGATATGCAAACTCAATTGCTACTTTAGTTGTAGCACTTTTGGCACCTATTCTTGGAACTATTGCAGACTATAGGGGATATAAGAAAAAATTCTTTGTGACATTCTTTTTAATCGGAATCATATCTACATCTTTACTTGCAATTCCTACACAAAATGCGTGGTTTATTCTACTTGTAATTTATCTTTTAACTGTTGTTGGTTTTTCAGGTGCCAATATATTCTATGATGCATTTTTAGTTGACGTAACAAGTGAAGACAGAATGGACAGGGTTTCTACTATGGGTTATGCACTTGGCTATATTGGAAGTACAATACCCTTCATAATTTGTATGATAATAGTAATACTGGCACAGTTTAATAAAATTCCTATGAGCGTATATACTGCATCAAAGATTTCATTTATAATAACTGCTATATGGTGGGGTATTTTTACAATTCCTATGATTAAAAATGTAAATCAAAAATATTTTATAGAACCTGAAAAAAATCCTATATCCGCAAGCTTTAGAAGAATTATAAATACATTTAAAGATATTAAAAAACACAAGCCTCTTTTTATATTCCTTTTAGCATATTTCTTCTATATAGATGGGGTTGATACAATTATAAAAATGTCTACATCCTATGGTGCAGATTTAGGTATTAGTGCTACAAGCCTTTTGATTATACTTCTTCTTACTCAGTTTGTGGCCTTCCCCTTTGCAATTTTGTATGGTAGGCTTTCAGAAAAATATTCAACTAAAACTATGCTTTATGTTGCAATAGCTGTATATACTGGAATTTGTATTTATGCATACTTCTTAAAAACAGCAGTTGACTTCTGGATACTTGCTATGCTTGTTGGAACATCACAGGGTGGAATACAGGCCCTTAGCCGTTCATATTTTGGGAAGCTTGTGCCAAAAGAAAGTTCAAATGAATTCTTCGGTTTTTACAACATATTTGGAAAGTTTGCTGCCATAATGGGGCCATTTTTAGTTGGTCTTGTTGCACAGCTAACAGGCAAAACTAATAATGGAGTGTTTAGTGTAATTATTTTATTTATTATAGGTGGAATATTATTAAAAAAGGTACCTAACTAAGGTACCTTTATGCATATGTATTTATATTTAAACCTACATTTTTAGTCGATATACCCTTCATACCCCTATAATACTTTTTAGGATCATAGGTCATAATAAATTCATCTATTGAGGCTTCAAGAGATTTTGTAACCCTTAATATTAAATCTAAATTTAAAAAATCCTGAGATGCATTACCTAAATTTCTTAAATTACTTGAAAACTGAACATTTGAAACTGTAGGTATCATAGTTACACCCCATATTATAACAGTTTATGATATATAAATTTTATCACATAAATTTATAGTTGTCCATTTTTGTTAAATATATTATATAATTGTAAATATTTTATTTTTATTACTAAATATAATTTTTTGTAGTATAATTAATACTATAAGGAGGGAGGGGTTAAAATGAATGGAAGAAAGAAAATGGGATTATTACTAATTGTAATTGGTATCTTTCTTATTTTATCACAATTACAGATAATCGATATAAATTTACTTATAAGACAATACTGGCCGTCCTTGATTATTATCTATGGAATTTATAAATTTATAGAATACAAGAGCATAAATGCAACTGGGATGTCGTTTTTAGTTGTAGGTATTATACTTCAGGTATGGCATCTTGATTTACTTCCTGGCCAGTTTAAAGAGTATATATGGCCTACAATATTAATTGTCATTGGAATATCACTTATTTTTTCCCAAAATGCATCCCTTACAAAAAAAAACAAATTTAGAGAAGACAACTTTATAGATTATGTTGCAATACTATCATCACTTGAAACTATTAATGCCGCTAATAAATTTAAAGGTGGAAACATTACTTGCATATTAGGTAGTGCCGATGTTGATCTTACAAATTGTAAAATAGAGGGTAGCTATGCAGAAATAACTACAACTTCTATAATGGGAGGAATAGATTTAAAGGTACCAAAAGATTGGAAGGTTGTTGTTACTGGAGTACCTATCTTAGGTGGCTGGGATAATAAAACCTTCTTTAGTCCTGAACAGGAAAAAACACTTTATGTAAGATGTTTTTCTATATTAGGTGGAGTTGAAATCAAAAATTAAGAAGTAGTTGGTGATTTACCCACTACTCAGGCTGTTGAAAAAGTTATATATTGATTAGCCCCATGAAGGATTTCTTGGGCATTCGTTCATTTCGCTTAGCAATTCTAAGCTTTTCTTTGTTTGAAAAAGTCCTACCCTCGCGATGCCATCGTCCTGATGGCCGCTCGGCTCGGCACGTCCTGTGCCGAATTACGGACTTTTTCAAAGTCGAAAAGCAATAATTGCTAAAGCTCATGAAAGAGCCTATTGAAATCCATTCATGGGGCTTTCTCAAAATTTAACTAATAATTAGGTTTATCACAACCTCAAGTAGTTGGTGATTTACCCACTACTTCTTATTTAATTCCTTATAAACAATATAACTATAAATCATTGGTACAAAGGCACTAATTAACGTTGCAACAATTAAAACTATGAATGCAGTTATACCACCCTTAAAGGATACAAAAATCATAATAAAACCAGACATAACCCAAAGAGGTGCTGCAAATCTATGTGTTTTAATCCATACCCTTTCATCTGCTAACGTCCAAGGGGTTCTAATTCCAACAAAATAGTTGTGTTTTATTTTGCCCATAACATTTCCAAATAATATAAACATTATTGCAACGGAAATTGTCATAACAAAGTCTACTTTAACTTTAAATCCAAGAGCTGCAGATATTATAGTTAGCTGTACAATCACAAAAAAAACGTGCAGGAAATATCTAATAATATTATAGGCTGAAGAAAACCTGACATAGTTTTCTTTTTTAGGGTCAAGATTAGGAAGGATTAAAAATAAGAAATACAGTCCTAAATTCATTAAATTTATCATTAATACCCCAAATAGTTTGCTTGAATAGGCATCTACTTCTCCTCTTATGTTCCAATGGCTTGGAACCCTATCTGGTAGATAAGGATATAAAATAAGGCTTATTATGAATGTAATAATTATCAAAGATAAAATGGGCCAATCCTTTTTTAATTTTTCACCTATTCTCATCTCTATTCACCCCTTCATTATAATCTATGATTTCAAAAAACCAATTTATGAGCTCCTGGAATACTGTTGTATTTAAAGAATAATAAATATTTTGTCCCTTTCTTTCATCAGAAACCAAATCTGCCTGCTTTAGTATGCTAAGATGATGTGAAATACTTGGTTTTGTCATATTAAAGTGTTCTGCTATCTCCCCTGCTGTTAAATCCTTTTCCTTTAGTAACATAATTATTTTTCTTCTTGTTGGGTCTGATAAAGCTTTGAATGGCAAATTCATAATTCCACCTCCCTTAGATATTTAGACAATATTCTAAATATCTAATATTATTATATATCATTTTTTAAACTATGTGCAAGCTGTTATAAAAAAAGTCGCTAATTTTAGCGACTAATTTTTATTATATCCTCAAGTGCCTTTGCAAACTGATCTGGGCAGGATGTGTTTTTTGCTCCGCATCTTACTCCCTTTAATCTTTTTATAGCCTCCTCTACCTCCATACCCTCAAGAAGATTTGCAAGGCCAATTGCATTACCAGGGCATCCGCCAACAAATTCAACATTAGTAATTCTTCCATCCTTAACATCAAATAATATTTCATCAGCACATACACTACTTGGTTTATAGCTGTACATAATTTCACCCCCATAATTATATTGTAAGCAGTATTTATTATAACAATATAATTATAGGAAAGGCAATGTTATGCTACATTATTATCTAAAAACTTAGATTTAATTATATCTATTGCCCTTGTTTTAGCCTCATCATATAATCTGAAGGTTTGCTTTGCATATTCTACATCATTATACACCTTCCAATAACCACACAGTTTACATTCACCTTTGTTACAAATAAAATCCCTAACATCATCAATAGGTATTCCAAGAAAAACACCTAATTCGTGTGGACAAGAATAGTTATACCTGCTCTTTAGGTGCTTTAACATATCCTTTGTTGTCATATATTCCCTATAACCAAAATTTAATAAAAAATCTATATTTCTCTTAATTATTGTTTCAAGTTTGTCTTGTTTGTATATAATTGCTGTTAATTTTTTATTCTGTAACTTTATTTCAAAGAATTCTATTTTGTAATCTCTATATATCTCGTCCTTTAAATCTCTCCAGCTCTTAAAAAAACTCATATCAAAATCTTCAATCGTTATTATTGTTGAAGGCTTATTACAAAATATTGTTGGTGCACAATGATACAATATTAAACTTTTTACATATAACTTCTTATCTAATTTTTTTAAATTCTTAAATATATTGTTTATAATCATTGTACTCCTCCTAAAACCTAAATAATTTCTTTATATTCTCCTCAATTAAAGGCCAAGAACGTCTACAATATATAACCTTACTTCTTGTACTGCAACTTTTTAGATTATTTACTACACAATGATTAACATAATCTGTTAATACAATTACTACATCATATTTTTCCGCTCTGTTTATGCTACTATTTATCTTATCTCCATTTTTTCTACCACTAATATGCTCAATTTCATTAAATCCTTTAGTTTTTAACCCTTTAACAAGCGTTTGAATTTTATCTCCACCAATAATTAAGGCACTCATAAAAACCTCCAACACCTTGTAATTGATAACAATTATCATTATCATTTTACATTTTTCTTTATCCTATGTCAAGGATGTATTAAAGTTTTCTATAAAAAAACCTTTGGTATTTAACCAAAGGTTTCATTTTTTATTATTAAATTTAATTCTTCACTATATATACCATCTAAATCATCAATAATAAATTTAAGTGCCTCTTTGTCAAAAACCCTTGCAGCAATTCCACAGCTTGAACTTATTCTTCGTGGAGTTGGCATAAGCTCTACAGTTATTCCGTTTTGCTCAAGAAGCCTTTTATACATAAAAGCTGCTGATTGAGTATGAAAGGTTACAATATACATAAAATCACTCTTTTCTAATCTCTATTAATATATCTTGACCATTTTCCTTAACATTTACTTTATATCCTAAGTTGGTTGCAAATCTTTTTATATTTTCCCTTGCAGTTATATTATCAACTAAAACATCAACCCCATCTTTGTATAATGTTAGTGCCTTCTTAGTCAATAAAACTGGTTCTGGGCACGATCTTCCTCTTGCATCAACCAAATTAGCCTTCAATGTTTACATCCCCCTTCACTTTAAAATCAACACTTCTTTCTATATTGAAATATCCAATTAAAGCTACTACTATAAATCCAATTATAACAGCAATTTTACCATTTACTGTTGGGCCTTGTGCACTGGATGCAAGTTTGAAATTATGTGCAAAGGCAGCTCCAACTGCCATACCTAATATAGTTATTACAGAATCTATGTTCCCCTCTCCTGCTAATATTAGTTGTCTCATAGGACATCCACCAAGTAGAACTGAACCAAATCCTGCAAGGGCCATACCCAAAAAGTTCCACAATCCATCAGTATGTGCAACAGGTTGACCTACAAACCCTAATTTGAAAAATCCAAAGGCAATATTCCCTAAAAGTGCTGCAACAAATATTGCTAAAAATCCTGATATTAAATACCAATCTTTAAACAAAATTAAATCTCTAATTCCACCTACCATACATAGTCTTGTTCTTTGTGCATATGCACCAACAATTAAACCAACAACAAGTGCTAATAAAATTGGTGCGTGTTGTGAACCTGGGCCCTTTTGACTAAATATCAAAAGCACTGAACCTGAAATCAGTAATACAAGTAACACTATATTTATTACTGGGAATATAAAACCTTCTACCTTATTTAGATTATACGTTCTTTTTAATGTAAATCCCTTATTTAAAAATATTATTCCTAAGCCTATTCCTGCTGCAAACCCTATAATTCCAAATAAAGCATTTAAGTCTCCTCCGGCAAGTCTTAAAACCATTCTTAGTGGACAACCTAAGAACATTAGTGCTCCAATCATAACAATAAACCCTAACACAAACCTTGTAAGAGGTGATGAGCCTCCTCTTGATTGAAATTCCTTTTTACCATAAGACATAAGGAATGCACCAAGCACTATACCTATTATTTCAGGTCTAACATATTGAACAACCTCTGCCCTATGTAACCCAAGACCACCTACTGTATCTCTTATAAAGCAGGCAATACAAATACCCATATTAACAGGGTTTCCATACTTTACAAGAAGAACTGACAACAAACCTACTATTAGGCCATTAATAATAATTGATTTTTTTGCTCCCATACTAATCCCCCTTTTTTGAATTTTCTAATTTCAGTATAATTTATTTCTACACAACTTGTTAAATAGATAATTTTTATAAATAACTATTTTTGATTAAAATTACCTATAAATGTAAAGTGCTGCAGAGTGTTAATACATTAATACTCTGCAGCACATATTTTCTATCTGTTCTACATCTTTAACTTTTCATTGTAAACTACCTAAGCTATACACAGTAATGCTAATCAAACTGCAATTCAAGTAGGCTAATCACAATTAAAACGGATTAGTCGCCTGCACTACAAATTAAATGGGTAATTTTGAGCCAGATTCGTCAGCATTTACTAAAGTTAAGCAACTTCTGTCATAAGTGTGGGCTGATTTTTTTACATATAATAAAAAATGTCACATTTCACCTGGGTGGCACTTTTTGTGTATTGCATAGGCGGCTTTTTTGCCTGCCTCCATTGCAAGTATCACAGTTGCCGCTCCAGTTACTGCATCTCCACCGGCATATACTCCCTCCATTGTTGTTTCTCCTGTTTCCTCTTCAACTATTATGCATTTTCTGTTGTTTATCTTTATTTCATTTGTTGTATAGGTAATTATAGGGTTAGGCACTGTTCCTATTGCCATAATTACTGTATCAAACTCTTCAGTATAATCTGAGCCCTCAATTTCAACAGGTGTTCTACGTCCAGTTTCATCAGCATCCTTTAGTTCCATTTTTCTAAGAACCATCCCCTTTACCCAGCCTTTATCATCTTTTAGTATCTCAACTGGATTTGTTAAAACATCAAAAATTACCCCTTCTTCCTTTGCGTGATGTATTTCTTCTAATCTTGCTGGCATTTCCTCTTCTGTTCTTCTATATATAATGTGAACCTCTGCACCAAGCCTTACTGCTGTTCTTGCGGCATCCATTGCAACATTTCCTCCACCTACAACAGCTACTTTTTTGCCTATCTTTAAAGGTGTATCATACTCATCCAAAAAGGCTCGCATTAGATTTGCCCTTGTTAAAAATTCATTTGCAGAAAAAACACCGTTTGCATTTTCACCCTTTATTCCCATAAACTTTGGGAGTCCAGCTCCTGTTCCTATAAATATAGCATCGTATCCCATTTCATCCATAAGTTGATTTATTGTTACTGTCCTTCCAACTATTACATTAGTTTTTATTTGAACACCTAATTTAATTAGATTCTCTATTTCTCTTTTTACAATCTTCTCCTTAGGAAGCCTAAATTCCGGAATTCCGTAAACCAAAACACCTCCAGCTTCGTGAAGTGCCTCGTATATAGTAACTTGATATCCTAAGGTTGCAAGGGTTGATGCACAGGATAATCCTGCTGGTCCACTTCCAACGACAGCAACCTTTTTACCATTCATAGGTTTTCTTTTTACCACATCTAAATTATTCTCTAATACATAATCTCCAACAAACCTTTCCAGTTTTCCTATTGCAACTGCTTGTCCCTTGTTTTTAAGAACACACCCACCTTCGCACTGAATTTCCTGTGGGCATACTCTGCCACAAATGGAAGGGAGGTTGTTATACATAAATATAACCTCTGCTGCCTCTTTAAACTCTCCCTTTTTAATGTGATCGATAAACTTTGGTATATCAATTCCAACAGGACATTTTTTTACACAATTAGCACTTTTACAGTTTAAACACCTTGAGGCCTCCTTTATTGCCTCCTCTTCACTATAACCTAAGCACACTTCATTAAAGCTTTTTATTCTCTCCTTTGCATCTAATTCTCTAACTGGAACTCTTTCCATAGATAAAACCTCCATTAAAAACAGCTACATTCTCTACTATGATGTAATCTTCTTACTTCCTCATCCTTAAACATATTCTGCCTATTTATTGCTTCATCAAAATCTACTAAATGCCCATCAAATTCAGGCCCATCTGTACACGTAAATTTAGTTTGACCTCCAACTGTTACTCTACAGGCACCACACATACCTGTTCCATCAACCATTATTGAGTTTAAACTTACTGTAGTTTTTATATTATATTCCTTTGTAAGAAGACATACAAATTTCATCATAATCATTGGGCCAATTGCTACAACCTCATCATAACTATTACCTTCATCAAATAGCTTTTTCATAAAATCAGTAACTCTACCTTTAAAGCCTAAACTTCCATCATCAGTACATATATACAATCCGCATCTTAGTGCTTCTATTTCATCCTTTAATATCACTAAATCTTTATTTCTTGTACCTATAACTACATCACAGTCTATCCCCTTTTCTCTTAAATATTTAACCTGGGGATACACTGGTGCTGTACCTACTCCCCCTGCTACAAAGAGAAACTTTTTCTTCTTAAGCTCATCAGTATTTAAACTAACAAATTGAGATGGGTTTCCAAGAGGCCCTGCGAAATCTAATAAAAACTCTCCTTCGCTTAATTTTGACATTTTCTTTGTAGAAGCACCAACCACCTGAAAGACTATTGTAACTGTGCCTAAATCCTTATCATAATCACATATTGTAAGAGGAATTCTTTCTCCCTTTTCATCTATTCTAACAATAACAAACTGACCAGGTTTTGCAGACTTTGCAACCATTGGTGCCTTTACTTCAAACATTATTATATTTTCTGCCAAAGTCTTCTTCTTTAAAATCTTATACATATATATACCTCCAATTAAATCCAATGTTATTTTATATAAAATTCGTTTAAGGCTAACGACATTTATTTATATATTATTGGATTAATAGCTTAAAATCAAGTTTTGCAGGGAAAATATCCTTTGATTATCAAAGTATTTTTTATTCTTATTTATTTATTCACATTTTTTTGAGGCTAATCATTTAAAAATTCAAGGTAGTAATTAAGATACCTAACCCAGATTGTTGACAAACCCACTTGTTAACTAAAGTATGAAAAAGCCCCATGAAAGGATTTCAATAGGCTCTTTCATAAGCTTTAGCAATTCTTGATTTTCGACTTTGAAAAAGTCCGTGATTCGGCACAGGACGTGCCGAGCCGAGCGGCCATCAGGACGATGGCATCGCGAGGGTAGGACTTTTTCAAACAAAGAAAAGCTTAGAATTGCTTAGAGAAATGAACGAATGCCCAAGAAATCCTTCATAGGGCTAATCAGTATATAACTTTTTCAACAGCCTGATGTAGGTACTTAGGATACCTACCCTAACTTTAAAATTCTTTATGCAAAACCTCAAATACCTCCCTAATAACCTCATCACCTACACTCACCCTATTCCATATCTCCTCTGATTTAGCAGCCTGTGCTACAAGCATATATAACCCATTTACAGTCTTAAGTCCGATTTCTTCTGCCTTTTTTAAGAATAATGTTTTAGTTGGGTTATAAATTAAGTCAATTGCTACACTATAATTTTGAAGAATGTCTTTATCAACAGGTGAAGAGTCCATATTAGGGTACATTCCAACAGGTGTACAGTTTATTATGTAATCATAATTACGAAGATGTTTTAGTTCGCTATAATCTATACATTTTATTCCTTTAAATCTATCCTCTCCCCTTATCTTATCTCTACTTACTAAAACTACTTCGCCTATTTCATTATCTAAAAGGCTGTGGATTACTGCCTTTGAGGCTCCTCCACTTCCTAGTACTACAGCCCCTTTATTCTTTATATCTATATTATAAACATCAAGCATAGCCTTAAAGCCATAGTAGTCTGTATTATATCCTACCATCAAATTATCCTTAAAATCTATTGTATTAATCGCCCCTATCTTTTTAGCCTCCTCCGATACCTCATCTAAAAGCTCCACTACTTCGACTTTATAGGGGATTGTAACATTTAGACCTTTTACTTTATATTTTAGTTCATTTATTTTTTCCTTTAATCTACCTCTTTCTACTTCAAGTAAAACATATTCACCGTCAATATTTATCCTTTTTAATATTTCATTATGAATAATAGGAGAGTAACTATGGGAAAGTTTCTCTCCTATTAAGCCATATATATTTTTTAAACCATCCATAAATATCCATCCTTTTCAATAAGTAAGTCTAAAATACCAATAGCCGCTACAGCCTCAACTACTGGAACAGCACGAGGTACAATACAGGCATCGTGCCTTCCTTCAACCTTTAATTTTACATTTTGCATTAAACTTATGTCTACCGTATCCTGTTCCTTCAATATTGATGGAGTAGGTTTTATAGCAACCCTAAAAACTATAGGCATTCCATTTGTAATTCCACCTAAAATTCCACCGTTATTATTCTTTTTTGTTTTAATTTTTCCATTATCTATAATAAACTCATCATTTGCCTCTGAACCTGTCATTTTTGTTATATTAAAACCTTCCCCAAACTCAACTCCCTTTACTGCAGGTATTGAAAATAGAAGTTGGGATAATTTTGATTCAACAGAATCAAAAAATGGAGAACCTAAACCAGCCTCTACGTTTACTACTGCAGCTTCAATTATTCCACCTAATGAATCTCCATTTTCCTTTGCATCTAAAATTGCCTGCTTCATTTTTTGCCCTGCTTCATCGTCTAAAACAGCAAATTCTTTATTTTTTAAAGCGTTTAATGTTTCTTCTTCAATATTACAAAAATCAAAGCTACTATCCTCTATATCCTTTATACTCTTTATATGTGCCCCAATTATTATTCCCTTCTTTTTCAAAATTGTTTTTGCTATTGCCCCTACGAAAACAAGTGGGGCTGTTAACCTACCTGAAAAATGTCCTCCACCTCTATAATCATTAAAACCTCTGTATTTAACAAATCCCGTATAATCAGCGTGTCCTGGTCTTAAAATGTTCTTAGTTTTTTCATAGTCGGTAGATTTTTTATTTTCGTTTTGAATAATACAACAAAGGGGTGTACCAGTTGTTCTTCCATTAAAAAGGCCACTTAATATTTTTATTTCATCCTCTTCTCTTCTTGGAGTTGAAATACTACTTCTCCCCGGTGCCCTTCTTAACATTTCTCCTTTAATAAAATCAAAATCAAGCTCTAATCCTGCTGGTAGTCCATCTATTACAACACCTATTGCTTCTCCGTGGGATTCTCCAAACAAAGATATCTTTATATTTTTTCCCCAAATACTACTCATACACTTCACCACCTAATTTTATAAAGTGGTCAAAGAAATTTGGATATGATTTTTTAACCGCTTCAAAATTATGTATAATAACAGGCTCTCTACATCTAATTGAAGCAACAGCAAGTGCCATAGCTATTCTATGGTCATTCCAGCTATCCACAACACCGCCCTCTAATGTTTCTTTACCTTTTATTAAGAGTCCATCCTCAAACTCTTCAACATCTGCACCTAATTTATTTAATTCTGTTGCGATTGCCTTTAATCTATCAGATTCCTTTATTCTTAATCTTTTAGCATTTATTATTCTTGTTGTTCCCCTACTTAAGGCTGCAAGTGTTGCGATAATTGGTGTCAAATCGGGGCACTGGGATACATCTATATCTGCACCCTCTGTTGTAGAATTTTTTGCTGTTATATAGTCTTCATAAACAGCAATATTCCCCTTCATCCTATTTATAATATCTACTATTACCCTATCGCCCTGAAGTGAATTTATATTTAAACCTCTGCACTTAACTTCTTCACCTAAGATTCCTGCAACAAGCCAAAAGGCTGCCTGAGAATAATCCCCCTCAACCTTATAATCCGTAGGTATGTATCTTTGACCTCCTTTTATATAAAACTCCCTATAGTCATTATTTATCACATCTACTCCAAAATCCTTTAAAACATCTAAAGTCAAATCCACATATCCCCTCGATTCAAGATGGGTTGTTATAACTATTTTAGAATCTCCTTCAAGAAGGGGTAGTGCAAACAAAAGTCCTGAAATAAACTGCGAACTTATATTCCCAGCAACTTCATAAAGTCCACTCTTTAAAGTTCCCTTTACAGTAAGAGGAAGCCTTCCATCCTTATTTTTATACTTAATCCCCTGCTCTCTAAATATTTTATAAAAAACATCAAGAGGTCTTTCAACTAATTTACCACGACCTGTAAAGGTAACCTCCCCATCCTGCAAAAGACAAATAGGGATTAAAAATCTTAAAGTTGACCCTGACTCCCTGCAGTCTATCTCATTCTTTATTAAATTCAATTTATCCTTTCCTTTAATCAAAAGATTGCTAATTTCACCTTTAGAATCTATCTTATACTGCACACCAAAGCTCTTAACAGCCTCAAGCGTTGCTGTAATATCATCAGAAAATATTATATTCTCTACTTTGCTCATTCCATCTGCCAAAGAAGCACATATTATTGCCCTATGACTTATGCTTTTAGAGGGTGGTATTTCTACGCACCCCTTTAACCTTTTAGGTATTATTTTTATGCTCTTCACCAAATTCACCTCAAACCTTAGTATCTTATTCCCTTAATTCCAGAGCCTACTCCCTTTGACATCTTTATTATGTTTTTATGATACTCTATTCCTCCATCAACCCTGTTTTCCTTCAAAAGAAGAGCCGCATCTAAATCAACCTTTTTTATTCCAAGCCTTCCACAGGCAAGGGATGCTGCAAAGGTTATCCCAACGCTACTTTCCATCATACTACCTATCATACATTCAACACCATAGGCTTCTGCAATAGATAGTATTTTTTGTGCATTATAGAGCCCTCCACACTTCATAAACTTTATATTTAATATGTCGCAGGCTCTATTTGATAAAAGTCTCACTGCGTCTTGAAGTGAAAATAAAGATTCATCTGCCATAATAGGCATATATGTATTGTCGGTTACATATTTCAAGCCTTCTATATCATAGTATGGTACAGGCTGTTCAATTAACTCTATATCAAGCCCCATATCTTCCATTTTTCTAATGGTTCTAACCGCCTCTTTTGCACTCCATCCCTGGTTTGCATCGAGTCTTATATTTATATCCTTTGGAACTACGTCTCTAATTGCCTTAACTCTCTTTATGTCAAGTTCACTGTCGATTCCAACTTTAATCTTTAGGGTATTAAAACCTCTTGAAACGTACTCCTCTGCATCCTCTGCCATATCCTTTGGTTCTTTGACGCTAACTGTTATATCAGTTTCAACTTCAGTCCTTGCACCACCTAAAATAACGTATAAAGGCTTTTTGCACATTTTTGCAAACAAATCATAAACTGCCATATCAACTGCTGCCTTTGCACTTGTATTTTTTATTAGGCATTTATTTATTCTATACATTATGTTTTCTATCTCTTCAACATCCATTCCCTTTATAGAGGGAAATATATAATTAAACACTGCATCTTTTATATTTCCCTCTAAATCACCTGTTATAACTGGTGTTGATGCCGCTTCACCATATCCTATATTTCCATCATCAGTGTAAAGTTCTATTATGTAAGTTTTTAATGTAGTAACCTCTCTTAAGGCAGTTTTAAAGAGCTTTTCTAAAGGAACCTCAAGTGTTTTTATATCTACTCCAATTATTTTCATTTTATCCCCCCTAAAAAATTAATTTTTATCTAAATCATACTTCCACATAATGTAGGCATCTTCTCCTGTGTCTTGATAATAGCCCTTTCTTGTTGCAACACAGGTAAATCCCTTTTTCTTGTATAAATTTATAGCAGGTAGGTTTGATACTCTAACTTCAAGAGTCATCGCATTTATATTTCTCCTCTTTGCCTCATCAATCAAGACATCTACTAATTTTTCACCAAATCCAGCTCCTCTAAACTCAGGATGAACTGCTATGTTTGTAATATGTCCCTCATCAATCATACACCACATACCAGCATATCCTATTACTTTACCCTTATATTTTAAAACCTTATAAACCGCACAGCTATTTCTTGTAAGTTCTGTTTGAAAGGCCTCTTTACTCCAGGGAGTTTTAAAGCTCAAAACTTCAACCTCATAAACTCCATCAATATCTTCTAATTTCATATCTTCTATAATATATTCACTCAATCTTCTCACCTGTCCTCTTTTCATATTCCCTTTCTGCTTGAGATTTTCTTATATATAAAGGACTGAAGGTATAAATATCTGATATTTCACCTTTACTATATTTTTTAAGTGCAATCTCTCCTATGCTTGATGCCCTTGGAAGCATATTATTTTGTGTTGAAAAAAGAGCCTTATCCTTTAATCTATCTTTAATTCTTCCTATATGTATTGAAACTGCGTCTCCACAGAATAAAATTTTACTGTATGCTTCAAGCTTATCTAATAGTTCATCTATATGCAGTGCATCTATAGGCATTGTATTTATTAATTCTCCATCCTTATACTCATAAACTGCAGTATATACATTATCCCTTAGTGCATCCATAATAGGACAGATTACACCATCAAAACAGCCCTGTTGATATGCCATTGCCTCAAGGCTTGAAACTGTTATAAAGGTCTTATTTGAACCCTGAACCATTCCCTTTGCTGCTGCAACACCAATTCTAAGTCCCGTAAAGGAACCTGGCCCTCCTGATACAGCAATTATGTCTATATCCTGAAGACTGTTTTCTGTAATCTCCAGAAGTTTTTCTATCATTGGGAAAAGTATTACTGAATGTTGCATCTTGTGGTTTAGATATATTTCTCCTTCAACCTTATCATCAGATACAATAGCTACAGTTGCAACACTTGATGACGTATCCATTGCTAAAACCTTCATTACACTTCACCTTCCAATCCCTTTATTTGTACTTCTCTT
The DNA here is from genome assembly GCF_000472625.1 of Caloramator sp. ALD01. Classification (NCBI taxonomy): domain Bacteria; kingdom Bacillati; phylum Bacillota; class Clostridia; order Eubacteriales; family Clostridiaceae; genus Caloramator; species Caloramator sp. ALD01. The sequence continues at coordinate 104,951 of NZ_AXAA01000006.1, read as the reverse complement.
ATGCTATCATCTAATTTTTTTATGTATATATATATTTTATCCTTAGGAAGAAGCTCCTCTACCATATCTCCCCATTCAACAACACAAACACCATCGCCATAGAGATATTCATCAAAACCTATCTCATACATTTCATATATGTCATCTATCCTATATACATCAAAATGATAGAAGGGAAGCCTTCCCATATATTCATTTACTATTGTAAAGGTGGGGCTTGTAATATAGTCATCCACTCCAAGTCCTGCGGCTATACCCTTTGTAAGATGCGTTTTGCCTGCACCTAAGTCACCATTTAAGGAGATTACATCTCCTTTTTTTAACTTAGTACCTATTTTATATCCTAATTCAAATGTTTCTCTTTCATTATTTGTAACAAAAGTAATCATCTATTACACCAACCTCACAAGTATTTATTTTGGCATAAATCTATTTTATACCATAAATGTGAAATCATCAATTAGAAAGCAAAAAGTTGCCCAAAGGCAACTCTCAAGCTGTTGAAAAAGTTATATATTGATTAGCCCCATGAAGGATTTCTTGGCATCCCTTCATTTCGCCAAGCAATTCTAAGCTTTTCTTTGTTTGAAAAAGTCCTACCCTCGCGATGCCATCGTCCTGATGGCCGCTCGGCTCGGCACGTCCTGTGCCGAATTACGGACTTTTCCAAAGTCGAAAACCTAAGAATTGCTAAAGCTCATGAAAGAGCCTATTGAAATCCTTTCATGGGGCTTTTTCATATTTTCACTAACAAGTGGTTTTATCAACAGCATAAAAAAGTTGCCTGATGGCAACTTTTTTTTAGATTCTGTATATATTTATATCCTGCGAGAACTGTTCTGTAATCTTTTTAAAGTCTGCAATACTATCAATAAGCTTCTTAATCTCTTCTGTATAGCTTTGAACATTTGCTGCAACTTCCTCAGATGATGCAGAATTCTCCTCTGCAATAGCTGCAAGAGATTCAATCTTTTCATAAACCTTTATTATAGCATCAGTCTCTGATTGAAGCTTATTTGATGTTTCAATAAGTTTATCTGCAACCTGCTTTATTGTATCCTTTGCTTCACTACTTGAATGAACCGCAGTATTTAACTTTTTGTTTTCGTCATTTAAAACCTCAAACTGCTCTGCAACTGAATTTACTTGGATTTCTATCTGATTTACAAAGTCAAGAAGTCTATTGTTTATATCGTCAACTGCAACCTTTGACTGTTCTGCAAGCTTTCTAACCTCATCTGCAACAACAGCAAAACCACGTCCAGCTTCTCCAGCACGTGCTGCCTCAATTGAAGCATTAAGTGCAAGAAGGTTTGTCTGTGCCGCTATTTGTGAAACAAGTTCCACAACCTCTGTTATTCCCTTTGCCTGTTCCTTTATTTCAAAACTTCTATTCTTTACAACCTCAAAATTCTTCAATAGCTCATTAAGTTTTTGAGATGTCATATCAACATACTTAAAGCTTGTTTCAATTTTCTCTACAGCATTTTCAAGTTCTTCCTTGTTCTGCATCTCTATTTCCACTACATTTTTAATTGCCTCAACGTTGTCATTAAGTAGTGCAACTGATGTTTCTGTTTCTCCAGCTTGAGTCATAGCCGCCTCTGCCACCTGTTCAACAACACTTGATATTTCATCTGATGTATATTTCATCTTATCTGCAATTGTTGTTAAAGTATTGCTAAATGTATTCATCTCATCTGTAATTCCTTTAAATCCTACAAAATCCTTTCTTACTATGTCTTTATATTCATTTAATGCATCAAATATTTTTTCGAAGTAGTCTCCTGTTTCTATTCTTCCATCCTCTACATATTCGTGGGATTTTATCCTCTTTAGTTCCTTCACAATTCTATATAGTGGCCTGTTGATTAGTTTAGTTCCTAAAATAGTTGCAATTAAGGCATATGCAAAGGATGCATATAAAGCTACTTCCTTTGAAACCAAAAGTGTAGGTATTTCAAGTAGTGCAAATAATATAAATGAAACTATTGATGACTTTAATTCTATATCCTTTACAAAGCCTAATATCTTGTTTAATCTAAACTTTTCTGTCACATATATATCCCTTTCAAAGGTTAACTTTAACTCGAGAGTATCTGAAGCCTCTGAAAGCTCTTCTATTTGAACCTTTTCTTTAAAATATTCTGCAGAACCTTCAATTAAACCTAAAAAATAATCAAACATTCCTCTTTTAGAATAGTATTTAAACACTGCTTCTCGTCTTGAAATTGGCTTCATCTCCAATATAGGAGGTTTTGCACCAGGTATTCTCTTTACCACAATAACGTGTACATCATACATAGATTTTAAAAAGCCATAAAGGCTATCGTGCTTAAAGAAAGCTGGATAGTCTATACTAAAGGTTTTTATATTATCTCTACCTATGCTTCTCCAAAGCTGCTGTGTTGTAATTCCCTTTTCCTTTGATATAAAGCTCATCATTGACTTAACCTTTTCATCCTGTACATCTTCTATAGGTGAAAACATTTTATCTTTATTAAAACCTATATGTTCAAGTGCTCTATCTACAACGTTATCTCCGTATAATTTTCTACAAGTTTTTACCCAAGTTGATACTGCTGTTCCCTTCATATTAACACCTCCAACTAAATTGTATCAAATATTTACAACCAATTCAATTCTTTTAATAATGATTTTTGTTATTAATTGTAGAATTAATGTTTGTTTTGTAGTACAATACTATATATCGAAGAAACTATAAAAAAGTTTATGGAGGTTTTATGGAAAGACTTGATCTTCATCAAATTGTTGCTTCCCTTGCATTTTCCGTTGATTTAGCTGAAACAAGTATTGTAGCTGACACCGATTTTGAAGATTATACTGCCAACCTAAACTTATCAAAACATAAATTTCTAAATCACGCAAGAAGAGCAACCTATGTTGCCTTAAGAGTTGCAAAAATGATAAATGATGATGAAAATTTTTTAAGTAAAGTTTTTATAGCAACAGCACTCCACGATATAGGAATAAAAAGGGATATAGATTCAGCCCACTCTGATTTTGATATTATACTTGAACATTCTAAGCTTGGAGAAGCTCTTATACTTAGACTTCCTGTTGATAAGGAACTTGCAAGCATTATTAAGTACCATCACGAAAACTTCAATGGTACTGGTGTTTATAAACTAAAGGGAGAGGATATACCACTAATATCCAGAATTATACGATTGGCAGATATATTTGAAATATTGTATGATGAAACAAAATCTAACTTTATACAGAGAAATAGAATTAATGAATGGATAAATGAACATAAAAACAGTCTATTTGATCCAAATATTGTTGATGTTTATAACAAAGTGCAGTTCATTGATGCCTTTTGGCTTGATATAGAAAATATTGCGTACACAAATCAAATACTTGATAAAATAATACCTGAAACTAAAATACCTGCAACACTTGAAGATATTAAACGCATTGCTGAAGTATTTGCATATATAATAGACCACAAAAGTCATTTTACCTATACTCACTCTACAAATCTTACAAAATATGTTAAAAAGGTTTGTAACTATATTGGTTTTGATAAAAATAAAACACTTAAGATGGAAATTGCTGCACTGCTACACGATATAGGTAAACTCTCTATCCCTAATTCTATACTTGATAAAAATGGTAAACTTACCGCAGAGGAAATGCAGATAATGCGTTCACACACATATTATACAAGGCTCATCCTTTCTAAAATTGATGGTTTTGAGGAAATTGCTGAATGGGCTGCAAACCATCACGAAAAACTTAATGGAAAAGGATATCCCTTAGGACTTGATGCCGATAAGCTTTCCTTAGAGTCAAGAATTATGGCAATATGCGATATTTACGAAGCTTTAACAGCAGATAGGCCCTATAGAGCTGGAATGAGTGCCGATGATGCCTTTAAGATTATACAGACTATGGTTAAATCTGGTGAGCTTTGCCATAAGGCATTTAATATCGTAAAACAGGCTCTATTATAAAAATAAGATATAGCCCCGTGAAGGATTTTAACAATCCACTCACGGGGCTTTTTATGGACTGTATACTATTAATAACTTCTATTTTAATATCGTATGCATCTTTTGGTATAGTACAAAAGTTACAAACGATGCTACTATACCCTTAATCAAATTAAAGGGCATAATGCAGTACACAATTAAAGTATTTAAATCTACAACTAAACTGTTTACCTTTGAAGTTACTTGAACAACAGCCTTAATTGGAAAATGTAGAACCTTTTCATAGAGCGGTAAGAAAACATAATAGTTTGCAACAGATGCTATAACTGCCATTACAAGCACACCAGAAGTTAAAGACAAAACTGCTCCCTTTTTTGTCTTATCCCTTTTATAAAGTGCACCAGCAGTATATACTAAGCTTGATCCTACTATAAAATTAGCAAATTCCCCTATACCAAATGTACTTCCCTTTGTAATAAGATGTAGAAGATTTTTAACCGCCTCCACAACAATACCAAATAAAGGGCCAAAGGCAAAGGCTGCAAATAATGCTGGTACATCGCTTAAGTCAATCTTTAAGAAATCTGGAAAAAGTGGCAGTGGAAATTCAATAAACATAATTAAATAGGCCACTGCTGCCAAAATTGAAATTTTTGTTAGTTTCTGTGTCTTTGACATAAAATCCTCCCCTTTCTTTAATCTCAGGGCGGAGAGAAAATAAAAAACCTCTGAAATCTCCAGAGGCAAAAAAAGATAAACCTTCTCCCATCCAGACTATACTGTCGGCCTCGGAATTTCACCGAGTCATGCCTTGCGGCTCGCGGGCTATACCGCCGGTCGGGAATTTCACCCTGCCCTGAAGATTTTTTATTCTTATAATTTTATCTATATAGTATTATATAATAATTTCCAGTTGAATTCAATATTTTAAGCACAGAATTTTTCTAAATCTAATATTTTTAAATAGCGTCTTCCTGATTCTATTATCCCACTATCTTTAAATTCGTTTACAATACGAGATAGGGTTTCTCTTGTCATATTTAATAGATAAGCTATTTCTTGATAGTTTACATCAAGCTCTACCTCAACTTGTCCATCCTTATAGCTACTATATCCATTAAAATACTCAAGTATAAAGCTTACAAAGGAATGTCTATGGTTGCCGGAGCTTGTATATCCTTGTCTTATCATCTGTAAGTCCATACTTTTTATAATTAGGCTGTGTATATATACTCTAAATTCAGCATTTTCCTTTAAATAATTTAATATCTTATCTTTATCAATAAGATAAACACAGCTATTTATCGCTGCCTCGTATTTAAAGGTAGATTCATCTGTAAACACAGAAAAGTTAAAAAACTCCCCTGGGAATACGAAGCTACATATCATATCCCTTCCCATATAGTTGTCGTGCTTTATTGCAAATTTACCTCTTTCTAAAAAGAAAAACTTACTTTTTATATTTTCTCTTTCAATTTCTTCACCCTTTAAGTATAGAACCTTCTTAAAGTCATCACCAAAAATATTGTAAAATTTATCTATTGTTTTTTCTATGTCATAAAAATATCTTCTATGATGTGTACTTAAAATCTTGTCATAAATTTCCCTACTCACACTCTCACTCCCTTTAAAGTTACTATACTATATATCGTAATCTATTAAAAAAAATTTAGTTAATTTTTATAAAAAAATAAAGAATTATTTAAAACTCATTAAAATAAGGACACCTTCGGATTCCCTTTCAGGATGTTTAAAAAGTTATATATTGATTAGCCCCATGAAGGATTTCTTAGGCATTCGTTCATTTCGCTAAGCAATTCTAAGCTTTTCTTTGTTTGAAAAGTCCTACCCTCGCGATGCCATCGTCCTGATGGCCGCTCGGCTCGGCACGTCCTGTGCCGAATTACGGACTTTTTCAAAGTCGAAAACCTAAGAATTGCTAAAGCTTATGAAAGAGCCTATTGAAATCCTTTCATGGGGCTTTTTCATACTTTAGCTAACAAGTGGGGTTGTCAACAATCAAAAGGACACCTACAGGTGTCCTTTATGCCCTCTTAAATACAATTCTTCCATCTATTAAAACATATTGTGTCTTTGCCATTACATCAAGTGGAAATTTATCTAACACTACTATATCTGCATCCTTTCCAACCTCTAAAGAACCAACTCTATCATCAATCTTTAATATCTTTGCTGGATTTATTGTAATTGCCTTTAAAGCTTCCATTTCATCCATACCGTGCTTTACTGCAAGGGCCGCACATAGAGGTAGATATTGTATTGGAATAACTCCGTGGTCAGTCATTATTGCAATATCTATTCCCTTTTTACTAAGAATACCTGCAGTTTCAAAGGTCAATTCCCTAAGTTCTACCTTACTTCTCTCAGAAAGGCTTGGTCCTACTATAAGAGGATACCCCTCTTCCTTTAACTCATCAGCTATTAGATGTCCCTCTGTACAGTGATCTAAGGTTAAATCTATATTGAACTCCTTTGCTATTCTAATTGCAGTAAACATATCATCAGCCCTATGAGCGTGTACTTTTAAAGGTATTTCCCTTTTTAAAACTGGAATTAGACTTTCGTATCTCATATCGAAATCTGGTTTATCTTCTTCTTCCTCTGCATTTTCCTTTTTATTTAAATACTCCTGTGCCTTATATAATGTATCCCTCAAAAGAGCAGCAATTCCCATTCTTGTTGTAGGCATCTCGTGCTTCTCGTGATAAGTTGATTTTGGATTTTCTCCAAAGGCTACCTTTATAGCAGCTGGACTCTTTACAATCATATTATCTATTCTTTTGCCATAGGTCTTTATTACTGCAAAGCTTCCTGAAATTACATTAGCACTTCCAGGTCCTGAGCAAACACAGGTTATACCATTTTCATAAGCCTCTTTGAAGGTTTTATCCATTGGATTTATACCATCTATTGCTCTTAAATGTGGCGTTATAGGATCAGTTGCTTCGTTGCCATCTGCTCCCTCAAAGCCAACTCCATCCTCCCACATTCCAAGGTGGCAGTGGGCATCAATCATACCTGGCATTATATAACCACCCTTTGCATCTATAACTTCAAAATCTCCTTCAAATTGCTTTTCTTCTCCTACATATTTTATCTTTGAACCATCCACAAGGACACAACCATTCTCTATAATTTTACCTGCCATAGTCAAAACAGTACCATTTTTTATTAAAATCATCTAATTACCCCCTTATATCTTCATTGAAAGTGCTATTCTCTTTCTTTCTAAATCTACCTCTAAAACCTTAACATCTACAACTTGACCTACCTTAACATAATCTGCTGGATGTTTAACATACGTTTCTGATATCTCAGACTTATGAACAAGCCCATCTTGATGAACTCCTATGTCAACAAAAGCACCAAAATCTGCAACATTTCTTACTGTTCCCTTTAAAATCATACCTGGCTTTAAATCCTCCATCTTTAGGACATCGCTTCTAAAGATTGGCTTTTCAAGTTCATCTCTTATATCTCTTCCTGGCTTTTTAAGTTCCTTAACTATATCAAGTAAAGTAGGTATTCCTATATTAATTTCAGATGCAATTTTTTCTTCTCCATAATTTTCAAGTCTTGCATCTATATCCTGAAGTTTATTTTGCTTAACATCCTCTTTGCTATAGCCTAATATATTTATAAGTTTTTCTGCAGCTTCATAGGATTCTGGGTGAACAGCAGTATTGTCAAAAACATTATCTCCATCTGTTATTCTCAAAAATCCTGCACACTGCTCAAATGCCTTCTCTCCAAGCCTTTTTACCTTTAAAAGTTCTCTTCTATTTTTAAATTTTCCGTTTTCTTCTCTGTATTCTACTATGTTTTTAGCAATAGCAGCATTTATACCTGAAACATATGAAAGTAGCGATTGTGATGCTGTATTTAAATCTACTCCAACTGAGTTTACCGCATCCTCTACAACTCCATTTAATGCCTCTGAAAGACGCTTTTGTGATACATCGTGCTGATACTGACCAACACCTATTGATTTTGGATCAATTTTTACAAGTTCTGCAAGTGGATCCTGAAGTCTTCTGGCAATTGAGATTGCACCTCTTAATGAAACATTTATATCTGGAAACTCCTTTGCCGCAAGTTCTGATGCTGAATAAACTGATGCCCCTGCCTCAGATACAACAACATAGAATATCTCTTTTCCAGTTTCCTCCTTTACTTCCCTTATAAGTTCTGATAAAAATGCTTCTGATTCACGGGATGCAGTACCATTACCTAAAGAAATAATCTCCACATTATACTTGTAAATTAGCTCCTTAAGGGCTCTTTTACTACCCTCTATATCGTTTTGTGGTTCTGTCGGGTAAACTGTTGTAGTGTCAAGTAGCTTCCCTGTTTCATCTACAACAGCTATCTTACATCCTGTTCTAAACGCAGGGTCAAATCCTAAAACCACCTTATTTTTTACAGGAGGTTGAAGAAGTAGATTTTTTAAGTTAATTGAAAATACCTTTATTGCCTGCTCTTCTGCTTTGTCTGTAAGCATATTTCTAATTTCCCTCTCTATAGAAGGAGAAATCAATCTATTGTAGCTGTCCTTTATTGCATCCCTTATGTATTTTGTCTCCTGTGCTTCTCTTTTTATTATCTTCTTTTCAAGATATAGAAGTATTTTTTCAACTGGTGCATCTATCTTAACTTGTAAAAATTCTTCTCTTTCTCCTCTGTTTATTGCTAAAATTCTGTGGGGTACAATTCTACAAACCGCCTCACTATAATCGTAGTACATTTCGTATGGTGAACGTTCATCCTTAGTTTTTTTAGTTACTATAACTCCCTCTTTATATGTAATATCTCTAATTGCCTTTCTGTAATCTGCATTATCCGATATATCCTCTGCTATAATATCAAGTGCACCTGAAATGGCATCTTCCTTTGTTGTTACCTTTAACTCTTCATTTATGTATTTTTCTGCTTCCTTTTCTAAATCTCCATCGAAATCCTGTGAGATTATTAAGTTAGCAAGTGGTTCTAATCCCTTTTCCTTTGCAATAGTTGCTCTTGTCCTCTTCTTTGGTCTAAAGGGGCGATAAATATCATCTACCTCTGTTATTGTCTCTGCTGCTTCAATCTTTGCAACTATTTCATCTGTAAGCTTTCCCTGTTCATCTATTAGTCTTTTTACTTCATCTTTTTTAGCCAATAGGTTTCTAAGATATGTCAACCTTTCATAAAAATTTCTAAGTGTTGTATCATCAAGATTTCCTGTAGCCTCTTTACGATATCTTGCAATAAAAGGAATGGTATTTCCTGCATCAATTAAATCTACTGTGTTTTTTACCTGCCATTCCTTTATTCCAAGCTCCTCTGACAGCCTTTTTATAATATCCATTACCCATCACTCCTTAAACAAACTTTCAACATCCTTTTCCATAACAAAAACCATTAAATACTCACCTGTTTTTGTACTAATGTCACAGTGAATACTAACAACCTTTACATTTACAATATCCTCTATTATAGCCTCCAGTTTTCCTCTTAAAACATCCTCAAGCATATATCTAAATTCTTTAATAGTTTTTCTTCCCTCTGGAGACTGTGCAAGCCTTTTTTCTGCTGGTGTTAAAACCTTTTTTAACCTAACAATTATCATATCCTTAAATATGTGTGCCATTGCTTCTTCTGCACCACGACCTATCTCTTCCTTTTCAAAATGTATTAAAGCATTGCTTATTTTCATTTCTAAATTTCCCTTTAGAGACATAAAAACACCTCCATTTATAATTTCTCTACTATTTTATATTTACCTTTCTATAATATCAAGGGAAATTTAATTTATTTAAATATTAAAAAAGATATCAACAATTGCAATATAATTATTGCAGGTACTCCATACCTAAACTTAGGTTTTCTTGTTTTATGGTGAAAGAGGTACATTGATAAATATACACCTATACTTCCACCTATTAGAGCTACAATCAATAGAGTATTCTCCCTTATTCTCCATCTTTTATATTTCGCTTTAAATTTATCTACCATAATAAGTAAAATGCCCAAGACATTAATGATTAACAAATAGTATTCAAAAAGCATCTTTTCACCCCCCCAAAAAGTGCCACCCAGGTGAAATGTGACATTTTTCATTTCGCGGTATATTTTTATGGAAGCTAAAAAAATCATACCAATATTAGTATTATACTACATTTTACTCAATATAGCTTATATTTAATAAAATGATAATTATATCATTAGTAATACTTTATATTTTTTAAATAAAAAATAATGTGTCCGATTAGGACACATTATTCTTCTTCAGGCATAGATTCTTTTTTTCTGTTTTTCTTTTGTTTCTTTTCTTCTTTCTTTGCCATACTTATCACCCCTCCCCATATAAGTTAACCAAATTTTTATAAATTATACAGGTTATAATAAATTTTCTTATAAAAAAACGACTGTCGATTGAACAGTCGTTTTACTTTATATTACTTATTGAAATATCTTTCTAATAATCCCTTGAACGCTGCACCGTGTCTTGCTTCATCCTTGCACATTTCGTGAACAGTGTCGTGAATTGCATCAAGGTTAAGTTCCTTTGCTCTCTTTGCAAGCTTTAATTTTCCTTCACAAGCACCATATTCTGCTTGAACTCTCATCTCTAAATTCTTCTTTGTGCTGTCTGTTACAACTTCTCCTAAAAGTTCAGCAAACTTTGCTGCGTGTTCTGCTTCTTCTATTGCGATTCTCTTATATGCTTCTGCAACTTCTGGATATCCCTCTCTATCAGCTTGACGGCTCATTGCAAGATACATACCAACTTCAGTACATTCTCCTATAAAGTTCATCTTTAGTCCTTCTATTATTTCAGGATCAACATCCTTAGCAACTCCTATTCTGTGCTCATCTGCCCAAACAAGCTTTCCATCTTCTTTTACTATAAACTTTTCCTTTGGAGCATTACATTGTGGACACTTGTCTGGTGCCTCCATTCCTTCGTGAACATAACCACATATTGTACATACAAACTTTTTCATTTTAACATCCTCCCTTTATTTATATAAATATTTATATTTTCCTTTGACATCTTTATAATAACATAAATATTTTATTTTGACAATAGTTTTTTGTAGAAAATTATTATCCATAATAAATTATTGAAAATTTTATTTTGATACATATAATATACCATAGAGGGGTATAAAGGAGGTGTGTTTATGCCATTATTTACTTACAAATGTGAAATATGTGAAAACGAATTTGAGGAATTAGTAAGAAACGCAGATGAAACGGTAGAATGCCCTAAATGTAAAAGTACACTTGTTAAGAAAAAACTTCCCACAATAAAAGTAAATGGTTCATCAAACTCTTCTAAATCAAGTGGCTTCTCTTGAGCAGGATGCTAATTTTGGCTGGAGGCCAAAAACAAAAAGTAGGTGAATTTTTCACCTACTTTACTATCTTCAAATAATCCTTAATATCAAATACATCCTCTTCTGTTTGATAAAGTTTATGCTTTACAAACTTCACATCCTTATATGTTGTTTTCATTATACTCATCATTGCAATATGATTTTTTGCATTTTTAGAATCTAAATCCTCTAACCTTGCTTCAAGTCTATCCTGACTTGTTCTTATCTCATTTGTATCTAACTTTATTCCCTTTATGTCAGTTTCCATAGAGTCCACCCTATGTTCAATATTGTCCATTCGTTGCTCAATATTATCCATTCGTTTTTCTATATTGTCCATTTGTTTTTCAATATTATCCATTCGCTGATCAATATTGTCCATTCGTTTTTCAATGTTATCCATTCGTTGCTCAATATTGTCCATTCGTTTTTCAATGTTATCTATTCGTTTTTCAATATTGTCCATTCGTTTTTCAATGTTATCCATTCGTTGTTCAATACCATCAATTCGTTTTTCAATATTATCTATTCTATTGTCAATATTATCCAACTTATTCAAAATCAAATTTAAAACCTGTTCCATATATTCACCTCCAAAACACCCTCAAAGATAATTTTATATTAAAAAGGCTTATTTATCAATAAAATCTATAATGTAAAATAAAACTTAACTCCACCTTCAATATTTTGGGCTCCAACCTTTCCTCCGTGTAGTTCAATGATATTCTTAACTATACTTAGTCCTAACCCAGTACCCCCATATTTTTTATTCCCTGACTTATCAAGCTTATAAAACTTACTCCATATATTCTCCAATTCTTCTTCTGGTATGTTCTCACCAGAGTTAATTACCTCAAATTTAACCAAATCATCTTCTTTATATAAATTTATTTCAATCTTTCCAGTAGAATGCCTTATTGCATTGGTCAGATAGTTAGTTATGACCTGTTCAATTCTATAAAAGTCAGCCTTAGCTAAAACATCAGTCAAATTCATTATTAATTCTATTTTATTTTCTCTTATACTTCCCTCAAACTTTTTAACTACCCTCATTACTAAATCCTTTAAATTAAATTCCTCAATAACTAAATTGTATTTCCCCGCTTCAAGTTGAGATAAATCCAACATATCGTTAACAAGACTTGCCATTTTTTTAGTTTCATCAAGTAAAATATCTATATAATAATCCTTATCCTTTTCATCAAACACATCATCCTTAAAGGCCTCAAGATATCCTTGTATGAGGTTTATAGGAGTTTTTAGCTCGTGGGATGTAGCGGCTATAAAATCCTTTCTCATCCTTTCAAGCTTCTTTTCTTTTTCTATGTCCTCCTCAAGCCTTTTATTTGCCTCCCTTAAGGAATTTAGTGCATCCTTTAGATTTTCAGACATTGTATTTATTGCACTTGCAAGCATTCCAAGTTCATCATCCGACTTTATATCAATTCTTTTGCTAAAATCTAAATTAGCAATCCTGTCCGCTACATCCTTTATTTCCAGTATAGGTCTTGAAACATTTTTAGAGTAGATTAAAGATACTATTAAAGTAACAATTATTCCTGCCGCAAATAAATATACATAAAGCTCCTTTATTACCTTTGACGCCTCATTTATTGGCTGAAGCAATGACGTACATACAATATACTCATTTTTTTCACTAAAATTATATATAGTTATAATACTACTTATCGGATATCTTTTATTATAATAAATCATAGAAAAATATTTGTTCTCTTTAACTTTAGATAGCAAATTATCTGTGCTTATTCTAAAGATTGCATCTGTAATAATTCTTATGTTTTCCTTTGCACCTTTATCTACTGCTGGATTAACCGCATATTTTACATTCCCTTCTTTATCTAAAATCAAAAATCTGTAACCAAAGGCCTTATTAATATCAACTGACTTTTCAAAGGATAATTTTAGATCTCCTGTTTTTTCATATGTCTCAACAAAATTGCTTAATACATTTATTGCCTCTATTTTTCTTTTATGGACATAAAACCTTTCAAAAAATATGTGCTGAAATGCAAAGGAGAAAATAATAAAAAGGACTAATATTAGTGAGTTTATTAAAAATAACTTCTTTACAATACTACCTCTCATTTTTTGCATCAAATTTATATCCCACTCCTCTTATTGTTGTTATTAAATAGGATTTTTCCTTTAATTTTTCACGTATTCTCCTTATATGCGTATCAACCGTCCTTAAATCCACATCCTTTTCTAATCCCCAAACACTATCTAAAATCTGTTCTCTTGTCAAAATTATCCCTTTATTTTTATATAAATACAATAAAAGTTCAAATTCCTTTGGGGACAAAATAACCTCATCATTATCTAAATAAACAGAATATGCTGCTTCGTCAATTCTAAGTCCATCGACTACATCAATGCACAATTCATTTTTCGAATGATATACTCGTTTTATAATAGCAGTTACACTTGCTAAAACCACCTTAGGACTTAATGGTTTTGTTAAATACACATCTACTCCAAGTGAATACCCTAAAAGCTTATCATCATCCTCTGATTTAGCTGTTAGCATAATAACAGGAACATCTGAAAACTTTCTAATTTCCACCAAAGTCTGCCACCCATCTAAAAAGGGCATCATAACATCAAGTACAACAAGATGTATCTTTTCTTTTTTTAAGATATTAATAGCCTCGAAGCCATTTGAGGCCTCGAGGGTATTGTATTCTTCTTTATTCAAATATGCACAAATAAGTTTTCTTATTCTTTCTTCATCGTCAACAACTAAAATAGTCTCCTTCATTTTACCACCCCTATTCATAGCGAAGTGCATCTATTGGGTTTAATTTTGATGCTCTGCTTGCTGGATACATACCAAAGAATATACCTACAAAAATTGAAAATACAACCGCAAACAAAACAACATTAAAGGATATATATACAGACATACTTAAAATCGATTTTAGGAAGTTTGCAAGTATATACCCTAAAATAACTCCTAAAACACCTCCCATTAAACTTACAGTCGATGATTCTATTAAAAACTGTATCATTATATCCCTTCTCTTTGCTCCAAGTGCCTTCCTTATACCAATTTCACGTGTCCTCTCTATAACCGCAACAAGCATTATATTCATAATACCAATACCACCAACCAAAAGTGATATTGCTGCAATTCCCATAAGCATTAATGTCATAGACTCGGTTGTTTTAGTTGCTGTTTCAAGAAGGCTTGTTTGATCAAAAACCCTATATTGGCTGGTATCTCCTTTAAATCTACTGTTAAAATAGAGTTCTAAATACCCCCTTGCAAGCTGCGTATCTTCCCTTGATGTTCCCTCTATATATATTGTTCTAACCTCATCTGTTTTAAAAAGCCTCTTTGCAGTTGTTATTGGTATTATAACTCTATCGTCACCAGAACCGCCCGCTGAACTTCCTTGAGACTTTAAAACACCAACAATAGTAAAATCAACACCTTGAATATTTATACTTTGTCCTATAGGATTTTGCAAAGGGAAAAGTTCTGTCACTATATCTTGTCCTATTACTGCAACTGTACCCCTTGATTCTATATCGTCTTTTTCTAAACTTCTACCACTTTCTACATCTAACTTTCTAATTCCAAAATACTCAGGAGTTGACGCTTCAACTGTTGTTGAATATGTTTTCGTTCCGCTTTTTACTATTATACCATTTTGATTTAGGAGTGGGGCAACATTTTTTATTCCTGGTTTTGTCTTTATTAATTCTATATCCTCATCACTCAATCCCTTTGTTCTTCTTGAGGTTATATTAACAGTAATTAAATTTGTGCCAAGGCTCTCTATCTGCTCCTGAACCTGTTTTTTTGTTCCTTCACCTAAACCTACAAGGGTTATAACTGATGATATTCCAATTATTATCCCAAGCATTGTTAAAAAGGTTCTTATCTTATTGGAGGAAATAGAAGTAAATGCCATCTTAAAGAGCATCAATCTTCGCATACTCCCACCTCCTTTAACTTTTCTACACACGAATCTGAAACTATTACTCCATCCTTTACTGTTACTATTCTTTTGGCATTTGAAGCTATATTCATATCGTGGGTTATTAAAACTATTGTATTTCCCTCTTTATTTAATTCCTTTAAAATATTTAAAACTTCCATACCAGTTTTTGAGTCAAGTGCACCTGTTGGCTCATCCGCTAATATAATCTCTGGATTTGTAACGATTGCTCTTGCTATTGCAACCCTCTGCATCTGTCCACCCGACAACTCTGTTGGTTTATGTTTAAGGTGGCTCTCTAATCCTAACTTTTTTAGAGCAGAGATGGCTCTTTTTCTTGTTTCATTAAAGGGAACACCCATATATATTAAAGGAAGTTCTACATTTTCTAATACATTTAGCTTACTTATTAAATTATAGGTTTGAAATATAAAGCCTATTTTTCTATTCCTAATATCAGCAAGCTGATTATCCTTCATATTACCTATACTTATTCCATCAAGATAATATTCACCTTCAGTTAAAGTGTCTAAACATCCAATTAAATTCATAAGCGTAGATTTTCCTGCACCAGATGGTCCAACTATTGCAACAAATTCGCCCTTTTCTATTTCAATATTTACCCCATTTAACGCCCTGTATTGGTTTTTCCCCGTCGAATATACCTTGGAAACATTTTTCATTACAATAACCTTTTCATTTCTCTCCATCTAATCACCCCTATCTTTGTGGTGCTCCACCTGGTCCTCCCATTCCGCCTTCCATACCAGGCATCCTCATATTATTATTTCTAAAGTTGTTTCTCATTGTATTTGAATTTGTACTTGTTGAAACCTTTACAAGTACAATATCTCCTTCCTTTAATCCCTCCACAACCTCTATAAAGCTATCATTTCTCAATCCTGTCTTTATTTCAATCAATCTACCATTTCCTTCTGTTAATCCAAATTGTCTCCTCTGACTCCTTGTCTGATTACTTGAATTGACGCTATTTTGTTCAGTAGTTTGTGTATTTTCATTTTGTTCTTGAAGAAGAACATATTTTTTTTCATTTATTTCTTGAAGTGCTTCAATTGGTATTAACAATGCATCCTTTTTGCTTTGTGCTTCAATCTCTATACTTGCAGTCATCCCAAGCTTTATTCCTTCTGGGTTTTCAATAGATACTATTACATCATAGCTTGTTACATTATTTTGAGTTGTTCCTATATCCGAAACCTCCTCAACCTTACCTTGAAATGTTTTGTCCTCAAGGGCATTTATTTTTATATTTACCTTTTGGCCAATACTAATTTTAGATATATCAAGTTCGTCAACAGAAGTCTTTATTTTAAGAGATTTGGGATCAACTATTGTTAATAAACTTTTTCCTGATTGAACATTATCCCCATTATTGACATTAACTGCAGTTACAACACCACTAATTGGAGCCTTTATGGTCATTTCGCTTTTTTGCTTTTTTAAATTTGATAGATTATTTTTTGCCTCCTTTAACTGTAGATTGATAAGTTTTGCCTCATCCTCTGACTTTGCATTATTTAACTGCAGATTTAATTTTTCTATATTAATCTCTGCACTAGTTATTTGTGATTCTATCTGATCATTATATACAGTTAAAAGTGTATCTCCTTCCTTTACTGTATCTTTAACCTTTACATTCAAGTTTTTAACCTCACCACTATTTTTAGCAACAACATCCTTTGAAGTACCAGCAAAAACAATACCCGTTGACTTGATTTTAACCGAAATGTCCTGTTTTACTACTCTTTGGGGTATGTATCTAACTGTTGATTGTACATTATTAGAAGTGCTTTTTTTAGAGTAAAAATAATATACAGTAAAGGAAATTATTAAAATTAGAACAATACCAATTAAGATTTTAAGGCTTTTCTTCATTTTCTCTCCTCCCATCAATTTTTAAATTCATTTTATAGAGTTTAGAAGGAGTGAATTTGACAGAATTATTAACAAATTGTGAATAAAAAATGCTACCTCTTATAAGTAGCTTAAACTTAAGTAGTAAAAAGTTTAAGTCACCTTAAGAAGCAGCATCTAAATTATATTATTTTTTTCTAAAAATTCCTTATCACCTATTAGGCTATCAAAATCACCATCGTATATTATTTTGTGTTCGCTTGATAGTACAATTGCTCTTTTAAACAATCCCTTAAAATAGTCAAAATCGTGGGTTGCACAGATTATAGTTTTACCAAAACCATTTAAAGTTTGCAGTAGCTCCTTTATTTTTCTTTTACTCTTTGGGTCAATTTCATTCAAAGGTTCGTCTAATATCAAAACATCAGGATTTAGTGCAAGAATTGAGGCAATTGCTACCTTTTTCTTTTCTCCTCCGCTTAAAGTATAAGGAACTCTGTTCTTTAAATGTTCAATATCAAGCAATTTTAAGCAGTCATAGACCCTCTTTTCAATCTCTTCATATTTTATATCAAACTGTAATAATCCAAAGGCTATTTCATCAAAAACTGTTTTACAAAACAGCTGATTATCGGAGTTTTGAAATACAAATCCTATCCGTTTATGAAATATTTTTCTCTTCTTTGCATCATTTAAAAACCTGCTATCAATTCTTTGTCCGTCAAATATATATTCTCCCCTTTTAACGTCGATAAGTCCATTTAAAACCCTAAGTAAAGTAGTTTTGCCTGAACCATTTGGTCCAATTATAGCAACACTTTCCCCCTTATTTATTTTTAAAGATACATCGTTTAATACTATATTTTCATTCAACTTACAAGTTAAATTTTTTATTTCAATCATTTTACCACCTTAATTTTTATAATTGCTAACGTAATATAATAAATCCTACAATAATAATTAAATTTATTATACTATATAAAATCTCAAGCTTTCCAACCTTTTTATATATACTATATTTAAATTCACCACTAAAACATCTACACTCTAAAGCTTCATCCATTTTAAAGCTCATATCAATAGAAGTTACAAATAAATTATACATTATTTGTGACAGAGTACTGTATGGCTTTTTTATATGCCCAACACTCCTTATCTTTAAACTACAAAGTATTGCATAAGCCCTTTCTGATAATAAATATATAAACCTTATTGCAGAATCAAATATAAAAAGGACTATATTTGGTACTTTAATTAGTCTAAAGGCTGAAATTATATTATGCCAATTCGATGTAATTGACATAACCATTGTTAAAGCAATTGATATAGTTATTTTAACTATAACCAATAATGCATTTTTATTTCCAAAAAATAAAGATGGACCAATTATTAAAGAGGAAAAAATAAAGACTAATAATAGCATATTTAATATTTTTAAAACATCCTTGTCGTCTAAAAAAATTATAAGTAATATCACATATGAAGCATTTAACATTATATAAAACTTATTAAAGGAAAGGGATAGAAGTATTATGTTAATTAGCGTAAAGTATATTTTAAAGGCCTCGTGTATTTTATATATACCTCTATCCCTATTATCGAATCTCCTTATCTTTGATATAAGGCTAAGTAGTGAAGATAAAGTTTTTTCAATAAAAGATTCATTTTTAATTTCAAATTCAAATTCATCCTTTTCCTTTAACCAATCCATTTAATTTTCTATCCCCTTCTTTGAAAAAATACCTATTAGTCTAAATAAAAGCATAATTATCATAACACCCAAAATAGCAGATATAATATATCCTAAAACTTCATTTACTCCTGAAACTGTATAATCAGGCATAATAGCTTCAAAATTTATTCCCTTTTCCATTCCCTTTGGAACAAAACCTGCAATCTCTTTTATCTCATCTAACCCCCACTCACCCCAAGCTGTTCCTTGAGCAATTAATCCAAGTGGGGATAAGGCTATCAATGCAGCAATAAATATATATATTTTATTCATAACCTTTGGTTCTTCATTATTCTCGTAAATTTTTACTAAATCAATTTGTTTTGCAGCCTTGTATATAAGTAATGATATAACACCCTCTATAACCCCTGCAACTAAAAGATGGGACAGCATCATTGCTGGTATTGCTACATTTAATCCATATGGGCAATAAAGTGGCGTCCCATCTGCTGCTTTAAATAGATATGGCTGTATTCCAAATTCTATCGCAGTTAAAAATGCTGCAATATTAAGTCCTATATATGAACCTAAAAAAACCGCTAAGTTTTCGTTTTTGTTCTTTAACCTATTATATATATAGTATCCACTGAAGGACATAGCAAAGGCCATATTAAATATATTTGCACCTAATGATAATATACCTCCATCCCCAAAGAATAGGGCTTGAATGGTAAGTGCAACAGCTACTGCTATAAAGGCTGCATAGGGCCCAAGAAGTATGGCTATTATAACAGCTCCAACGGCGTGGCCTGTTGTTCCGCCAAGTAACGGAACATTAAACATCATTATTAAAAAGGAATAGGCTGCTGCCACACCTAAAAGTGACATCCTTCTTCTATCTAATTGCTCTTTAACTTTTGATATAGTTCTTTTTATTATTGGTATGATTGCTAAATAAAAGGCTGTACAAGTTGATGGGCTTAGGTAGTTTTCTGGTATATGCATAAAAAATCCCTCCTTTAAAACTTAATAAGTTATAAGTGATGTGAATGCCAATAAAAAAGGGTAGCGCTTTAAACGCTACCCTCGTGGTAACAATATTTTTCTAAAAATAAACTAACCAATTTGCCTTCGTGGCAATTTTATTTTAACAAAAATCATAAGCCTTTTCAATACTTTTCCGCTAATTTATCATATATTTCCCCTGTAAACTTCCTTCATATTGTCAAGATTAATTACACTTATAGCCCTACTTGAAATTACAAACATTAGGTTATCTACAAATACTGCTCTATAGCCATATATAGGTTCTTTATATTCATTTTGAGAACTTGTTATGCTGTGGGATATTTTTGCCTTAACATTTAACCTTCCATTTTCTATCTGCATCAAACAAAGTCCTGCAAAGTCTAAAACATAGGAATCGTCATCTTTTGTCTCATATAATTCAAAGGCATATAAGTTGTATTTTCTATACTCAACAAGTGCCTTATGGTTATATAATGATTCTGAGAAGGTACCCTTTCCTCCAATTTCAATGCTGTCCTTTTGCTTTGGATTATTTACATCTTTTACATCAAATATTGCAACCTTCATTCCCTTGTTTACAACTCTTCCCTCTGTTTCTCCTGTATCCATACCAAAGCCTATTATTGTATTTTCATCGTATGGGTGAAGGTAGGTGCTGTAGCCTGGAATCTTTAATAGGCCTAAAATTTTAGGTTGTCTTGGATTTTTAAGGTCAATTACAAATAGAGGGTCTACCTGCTTAAAGGTTACCATATATAGCTTATCTTTAACAAATCTTGTTGAGTATATCCTTTCATCTGGTGCTATATTATTAATCTTTCCTACAACATTCATATTTTTGTCTATAACATATACATTATTTGTTGTTGTAAATTTATTGTTTTGATTTATGCTCTCTGTTGTTGCTATTCTAAAATATCCATCATATTCATCCATCGAAAATTGATTTATTATTCTTCCCTTAACTGTTGTAAACTTTCTATACTCAACCTTCTCACCCAAATCAAATTTATATATAACTGTATCTTCATCATAAATTGAAACTGCAATACTATCGTTAGGTTTATTTGAATCCTGCTTTATCTCTTTGTAGTTTACAGCTGTTTTAACAAGATATAGACTATCGTTGGACATATACATATTTTCAAAATATCCTAAAACAACCTGATTATCTATTGTATTTTTGTTTATATCAATTGCTGAAATGATTGTGTAGTTTGGCTGAATATCCTGTTTGTTATATCTAATGTTACTTACATCTATTTCTTTTTTCTCTACTTCTTGACCATATTCTATATAGTATGGCAATAGGTTATTACTATTGCTTGATTCTCTAAAATAATAGTAAAATCCCTTATTTGTAACTAAATAAACCTTTCCATCCTTTAGCCTTGCAGATAATTTATCTCCTGTAATTTCGTATTGCTTTACTACATTAACTTTTTCAATATTAGATACATCATAAACACTTATAAGTGTTGTGTTTTCTCCATAGTAAATAGGCATTATTCCTATTACCCTTTCTTTTAATGATGGCTGTTCTGGATTTTCCTTATACCTACTTACGATGGACATAATAACCAAGTAATTTTTATTGCCATTTTTATATAGAAACATATCCTGTAGACCTATATTTCTTTTATACCCCTTATATTCCTTTGCCTCTCTACTGCCTAATATATCTTCTCCCTTTAAACTAAATATCTTTTTAGGTTTTTCCTCTGCAGTATATACATTCAATTCATTCCTCTCAAAGTTTATTACATAAATATATTGTCCATCAGTCTTTATTATGTCAGCCTCGTCTATTCCCTCGACCTGAACATTGGTGCTTGAATGCTCTTTTGAATTATTTTGTGCAGAAGAATCTGCCGCCTTTTCTGCCACTTGTCTTCCCCCAAAAAGCCTTATTCCGTCATTTTGTTCCTTTAATTTTTTATTTATCATTGACAAAAACTCTTTTTTACTTTGAACCTGTGTAAGCTCATATGAAACTTCTTTTGTATCCTTATCCTGTCTTAAATAGGATAATACATAGGTAAAGGCGAAAATTGAAACTATTAGAGTCATAACTGCCGCTGCCCATCTTCTCTTCATAACTATCCCTCCTTTATTTAAATCTTTACATTTTAATATAGTCCTTCTTTTTAGCTCATCACTTACTTGTATTTCATCAAGCCTTCTTAAATCAAGCTCTCTTTTGTCATTCCTCATAGGCTAATCCCTCCTTAAGATTGCTTTTAAGTATTTCTCTTGCCCTCATAAGCCTACTTCTTATAGTCGATTCTTTAGTTTTTAATATCTGTGCCATATCCGCTGTTGTAAACCCTTTGTAATAGTAAAGATATATAACTACCCTATACTTTTCAGGTAGATTTAATACTGCATTAAGTATGTAATCCCTCTCTATTTCTTTAATAACATCAGTTTCTACAGTACCCTTTTCTTCTGTTTTTACATCCCAAAACAAAATATTTCTCTTTATCCAAGCACTTTTTAAATAATCTTTACAAGTGTTTATTGCTATCCTTGTAATCCAAGTATATATGTCTGAATCCTGTCTAAAATTGTCCAAACTTTTATATATTTTTATAAATACTTCCTGAAATAAATCCTCAGCCTGTGAATAATCCTTTGTATATATATAGCAGAGTCTTAAAATATCATCCCCATATTCATCAATCAAAGTTTCTATTTCTGCACTTCTATCCTGCCTACTTATCACACCTCTTCCTCCCTTCACATATTAGACGATATAAAATTAAATTATGTTGCGTTAAATATTACTTCTATTAATTTTTTATTTTTCCTGCAAGCAAAATAAAAAGAGGCAAAAATGCCTCTCAGATTGTTGACAAACCCACTTGTTAGCTAAAGTATGAAAAAGCCCCATGAAAGGATTTCAAAAGGCTCTTTCATGAGCTTTAGCAATTCTTAGCTTTTCGACTTTGAAAAAGTCCGTAATTCGGCACAGGACGTGCCGAGCCGAGCGGCCATCAGGACGATGGCATCGCGAGGGTAGGACTTTTTCAAANTTTTCGACTTTGAAAAAGTCCGTAATTCGGCACAGGACGTGCCGAGCCGAGCGGCCATCAGGACGATGGCATCGCGAGGGTAGGACTTTTTCAAATAAAGAAAAGCTTAGAATTGATTAGCGAAATGAACGAATGTCCAAGAAATCCTTCATGGGGCTAATCAATATATAACTTTTTCAACAGCCTGCTCTATCTTTCCACCTTTTTTATCCTTTTTTGTTCATACATTTTATCGTCTGCCTTGGTCATCAGAGTATCCATATCCATTCCATCCCTATATTCACATATACCATAGCTAAAATCAATAACTATTTCTTTAAAAGGATTTTCTCTTAAATAATTTTTTATAAATCCAATCTTACCCTCTGATTTATTCTCATCTGCTCCGTGCAGAAGTAATACAAATTCATCTCCACCTAACCTTGCAACCACATCTGTATCTCTTAAATTTTTCTTTAATATATCCGCAAAATATTTTAGTGCCCTATCTCCCATTTTATGCCCATAGGTATCATTTATTGGTTTGAAATCATCTAAATCAATTAGTACAATACTAAAGCTATTTCCATATCTTGCTGCTCTTTTTATTTCCTTCTCAAGTATTTCTTCAAAACATCTTCTATTATATACGTCTGTTAGTTTGTCCCTTCTTAAAGCATACTTTAATTCTTCAAGTAAAATAGCATTTTTTATAGAAGCTTCCAGTTGCTTTACTAAAAATTCAATAAGCTCAATATCCTTATTTGTAAAGGCATCTACCTTATTAAGATTATCGATATTTATTACTCCATAAAATTCACCATCTATATAAATAGGGGCACTTAAAGTTGACTTAATCTCTAATGCATTCATTTCAAGCAGCATCCTATACTTTTCATTATCTATAAATTCGCTATCAAAGTAACGTGGATTTTTTATTATATCTGCAGCATTTAACCTGTTTAGCTTATATAAATACAGCTCATCTTTATTAAAATTAACTTTTTTAAGCTCATCTATATCATATCCTATTGCTGCCACATACTCCATACAATCCTTTTGTTTGTTATAAACAAGTATACTGCCTGCATCCCCCTCTTCTACAATTTTTAAAGTATCTACTAATATCTTTTTAAAGAGCTTATTTACATCCTTATATGCCATTAACTCTTTAGAGATTTCAATTAGTAAATTATTTAAATCTACCTCCCTCTCATATTTTTGCCTCAATTTAATGTATTGATTATGAAGTATTAGAAGAACAAAAGATAGTAAAAGAATTAAAACAGCAAAAAAAGGTCTCAAATATATTCCCCCTAAAAAAGTATAGCACATTATAGTTATTTATTAACTTAAACATAATATAATTATAAAACATTTTTGATATTTTTTGAACATTTTTATTTATTTAATAATAGTATCTTATGTCAGCTAAATTGAAATAATATTAATGGAGGTGTGTTTATGACTAAAAAAGAATTTAAAAACAGTGTACCACCAGAGGTTACAGAAATGTATCCAACAGATGATAGAGCAGTTGAATCCTACTGCGAAGGCAAACCCTGCACATTTAAACACGTTGAATCAAATATAAAAAACATTGATACAGGTGCTATGGAACCAAGTCTTAGAAAAAAAACTAAAAAAATAGGCTGCAATGCAGCCTATTTTGGGAGGATTTAATGGTGTTGGGGGATTGTTTAAATGTTATTAATAAATAATAATTATCTTTATACTTTAATAATAACAGATTAATATTTTTTGTCAATATATGTAGAAAAATCGATTGAAATTTTTTAATATTTAAGAACAGCGTAATTTCAATTATAAAGTTATATATTATATAACCCAGATTGTTGACAAACCCACTTGTTAGCTAAAGTATGAAAAAGCCCCATGAAAGGATTTCAAAATGGCATTTTTCATGAGCTTTAGCAATTCTTGATTTTCGACTTTGAAAAAGTCCGTAATTCGGCACAGGACGTGCCGAGCCGAGCGGCCATCAGGACGATGGCATCGCGAGGGTAGGACTTTTTCAAACAAAGAAAAGCTTAGAATTGATTAGCGAAATGAATCAATGCCCAAGAAATCCTTCATGGAGCTAATCAATATATAACTTTTTCAACAGCCTGAGTTATATATTATATAACCACCACAAAAAAAAGCAGCTTTTCGCTGCTTTTAACTTCTTATCTATTGAAGTTTCTCTTTTGTTGCTTTCTTGCTTTTCTGCATTCTGGGCATCTCTTTGGTTCGTTTTCAAATCCCTTTTCAGCGTAGAATTGTTGTTCTCCTTCTGTGAAGATGAACTCCTTACCACAGTCTACACATACTAAATTCTTGTCTGCCATTTCAACATTCCTCCTAAAATATAACCTTTTTTCCTTAAGACCAGGTACAACATTTCCAAGGCTATACAAGGAGAATGTTGATCTGTCTTTCGGGTACTTTATTACTATAACACATATTCAATGTAATTGCAAGCAAAATATTTTATTTTTTCTTAGCAATTTCAATATTTACTTTTTTGCCTTTTATAGTATTTTCATTCATTATCTTCATTACTTCCTTTGCATATTCCCTCGGAACCTCTACAAAGGAGAATTTGTCATATATGTCTATGCTTCCAATCAAGTCACCAGGTATTTTAACCTTATCTGCAAAGGCACCAACAATATCCCTTGGTGATATCTTTTGATTCTTACCTATATTAATGAACAACCTTGTCATTTCTCTATCCTGCTCTATATCTTGAACATCTTCATCATATTTTTCATCTAACTTCATTGTCATCTTTAGAAGAGCTGATGCAATATCTAATGAAGTATATTCATCACCGACTATTCTTTCAATTATACCTGCATATCTTTCAAGTCCACCTTCATTTATTATCTCTTTTATGTTGTCGATTAGAGCTGATATCTTTCTTTCTTCAACATCATTTATTGTTGGTATTTTACCCATCTTAATCTTTGTTTTTGTATACCTTTGTATATCCTTTAATTTATATATTTCCTTTCCTGATATAAAGGTATATGCCTTCCCTTCTCTACCTGCTCTTCCTGTTCTTCCTATTCTATGAACATAGTTTTCAATGTCCTGTGGTACATCATAGTTAAATACCATCTCAACATTTTCAACATCAATACCCCTTGCTGCAACATCAGTTGCTATAAGTATTTCAATTAAGCCGTTTCTAAACTTTTGCATTACTTTATCTCTTTGTAGCTGTTTCAAATCACCGTGAAGCCCATCCGCAAGATAACCTCTTGCTTGAAGGCTCATAGACACTTCATCTACCTTCTTTTTTGTATTACAGAATACTAAAGATAGTTTTGGATTATGTATATCTAAAAGTCTTGATAAAACTTCTATTTTATCTGCCTCTCTAACTTCTATATAGATTTGTTCAATTGTTGGAACAGTAAGTTCCTTTTGAACTATTTTAACCATCTTAGGATTATTTTGATATTTCTGAGTAAGTTCTAATATGGGCTTTGGCATTGTTGCAGAAAATAAAAGTGTTTGTCTTTCCTTTGGTGCATTACTCAATATAAACTCAATATCCTCAATGAATCCCATATTTAGCATTTCATCTGCTTCGTCAAGAACAATCATCTTTAAATTGTCTAATTTAATTGTTCCTCTATTTATATGGTCAATAACTCTACCTGGAGTGCCTATTACTATATTCACCCCTTTTTTAAGAGCTTGTATTTGTCTTTCAATCGCTTGACCTCCATACACAGGAAGTGCATATACTCCCTTCTTATAGGAGGATAGTTTTTTTATCTCCTCACTAACCTGTATTGCAAGTTCTCTTGTTGGACACAAAATCAGTGCTTGTATTTGTTTTTTGCTTGTATCTATTCTCTCGATAACAGGTATTGAAAAGGCTGCTGTCTTTCCAGTTCCCGTCTGTGCCTGACCTATTACATCGTGTCCCTCTAATACAATAGGAATTGCTTGACTTTGTATAGGAGTTGCTTCTTCATATCCAAGGTCTGCAATTG
The DNA here is from genome assembly GCF_000472625.1 of Caloramator sp. ALD01. Lineage (NCBI taxonomy): Bacteria > Bacillati > Bacillota > Clostridia > Eubacteriales > Clostridiaceae > Caloramator > Caloramator sp. ALD01. The sequence goes on along the minus strand of NZ_AXAA01000006.1, from coordinate 78,042 downwards.
CCTTGAGTAACTCCTTTGATAGGTTTAGTTCGTTAAATTTTAATGTTGTCATATTATACCACCTTTTATTTTGTTTAATATATTAATATTATGTGTAATTTTCAAAAAAAGCAACAAAAATTTTAAATAAACATATGAATATTTTTTTTAAAACAGGGCATTAATAATAATGTAAGGTAAGGGTATATAACAGTTGAGCTAAGATCTATATATGCTCCCTGGCAGGGGTGTATATAGGTCGACCAAAGATTATATATAGGTCCATCTACTTGGGCTTATATATAGTCAGAGGTAAGATTCTTTAGGGTTGAGAAAAGCTATATTATAGTCGAACTTTTTATTTGATTATAATATGGTTCCAATCTATCCTAAAGGGTCGAGCTAAGATTGTAGAGGGTATTGGGATTTCACTTTTAGGCCTGGGTGATTTTTGGTTATATACAGCCGAGAGGTTGTATATAGCTGGGTAGATATCCTTTATAGTCGAACGAACCATCAGCTTAGGTGGCGAACTGCTCTATTGCAGTCGAAAGATTGCAGTTGGGTAATAAACTATCTATGTTGGTGCAAGGTAGACTGTTATGTGCTCTTTCCTTTTTCTTTATTTTAAACTTAGTTATAAAGCTGTGATAGCACTATAGCATCACAGCTTTTTTATTTTGACCTTTTAAATGGATTGAAAATTATAATTTTATGATATATGATATATGTAAATACAGGTGTAAAGTGAGGTGTAAAGTTTGAGGGATAAAATTATAAAACTTAAAAAAGATTTAGATGCAATAATTCTTGCTCACAACTATCAAAGAGCTGAAGTTTTAGATATCGCAGACTATGTTGGCGACTCCTTTTATTTAAGTCAAATAGCTAAAAAATGCAAAAATAAAACTATTGTATTTGCAGGTGTACACTTTATGGCAGAAAGTGCCAAAATATTGTCTCCAGAAAAGGAAATATTACTTCCAGTTTTAGATGCCCTCTGCCCTCTAGCAGATATGGTTAGTATCGAAACTCTAAAGGAATTTAAAGAAAAATACTCTGATTATACATTTGTATGTTATATAAATACAAGTGCAGATGTAAAGGCATTGTGTGATGTTGTTGTAACATCCTCAAATGCAGAGAAAATAATAAGCAGAATCGAAAATGACAAAATTGTTTTTTTGCCTGATAAAAATTTAGGAGAACATATAAAAAATAAATTTCCTAACAAAAAATTTATAATTTGGGATGGGTTTTGTCCTACTCATCAAAGAATACAAGTAAAACATATTATCAGCTTAAAAGAAAAAATTAATAACCTTGTGGTTTTAGCCCATCCAGAATGCAATAGCGAGGTTAGAGAAGTTGCTGATTTTTTAGGAAGTACAAAGGAGATTATCGACTTTGCAAATAAAACAGATTATAAAAACTATTTAATTGCAACTGAAGATGGTGTTATACATACCCTAAAACAAAACAATCCTAATAAAAACTTTTATGTTCCAGGTACTACTGCAACTTGTATAAATATGAAAAAGACAACACTTGAGGACATTTATAACTCTCTACTCTATAAAAAACACTCTATTACAGTTGATGAGGAAATTTCAAATTTAGCACTAAAGTCTTTAATGAAAATGATTGAACTTGCAGGGTGATATTATGAATTTAACTACGGATGTTTTAATTGTAGGGACTGGGATTGCTGGACTTTTTACAGCTTTAAATTTAGATGAAAATATAAACGTTATTCTTGTTACAAAATCTAATATAACAGACTCAAATTCTTATCTTGCTCAGGGTGGAATTTCAACTGTTTACGATGAAAATGACATTGAAGACTTTATAATTGATACATTAAACGCTGGAAATTATAAAAACAAACCTGAAGTTGTATATATAGTTGCAAAGGAATCGAAGGATGTGATTAATTCGCTCATTAATTTTGGAGTTAAATTTGATTCAATAAATGGACAACTACTCTATACCAAGGAAGGTGGACATTGTAAAAACAGAATTGTTCACCATAAGGATTATACAGGTAAACACGTAATAGAAACCCTTTCTTTAAAGTTAAAAGATAGAAAAAATATTAAAATAATCAAAAACACTACTCTTATCGACTTAATTGTAAAAAACAATAAATGCCTTGGAGGTATATTTTTAAATAATGATAAATTATTAAATATTTACTCAAAATATACAGTACTTGCTACTGGAGGAATAGGAGGACTTTTTAAAAACTCAACTAATACAAGAATTTTAACAGGAGATGCACTTTCTATTTCCCTAAGACATAATATCAAGCTTAAAGATATAGACTATATACAATTTCACCCTACTGCACTATACCAAAAATCAGCAGACAGAATGTTTTTGATTTCAGAAAGCTTAAGGGGTGAAGGAGCAATTCTCAAAAACATCTATGGTCAACGATTTGTTAATGAACTCCTACCAAGGGATAAAGTAGCAAACAAAATATGGGAAGAATTAAAATTAAATAATTGTCAATATGTTTATTTAGATATATCCCATTTAAATAATGAATATATTAAAAAAAGATTTCCTCTAATATACAATACTTGCCTTGATTATGGTATAGATATAACTAAATCACCAATACCTATACGCCCTGCACAACATTATTATATGGGTGGTATTGAAGTTGATGAATTATCAAGAACTTCAATGAACAATCTATTTGCAGTTGGTGAAGTAAGCTGTACAGGTCTTCACGGAAATAATAGGCTTGCCAGCAACTCCCTTCTTGAGGGTCTTGTCTTTGGTAGAAGATGTGCAAATTATATTAATAAAAACATCTATAATAAAGAAGTTGAAATCTTAGATTGCAATAAAAATATAGATGAAATTGCTTTAGAAAATAAAATTCTTTTTAAAAATCTTTTAAAAAAATATAGGAGTGATATAAGTGATGAACTTGTTTGAAATAGATGAAATTATAAAAAAGGCCTTAAATGAGGATATCAATTATATAGATTTAACTACTGAAGCTATTATAGATAAAAATATGAAATCAACTGCAAAGCTTATAGCTAAACAAGATGGAATAATTGCAGGAACTTTTGTATTTAAAAGGGTTTTTGATATATTAGGTGATGTTGTATGTACTACAAATTTTGAAGATGGAAGTTTAATTAAAAGTGGAGATGTAGTTTGTACCCTATATGGAAGTACGCAAAATATATTAATTGGAGAACGAACTGCCTTAAACTTTATACAAAGAATGAGCGGTATTGCAACAACAACTTGGCAATTTGTTAAAAAACTTGAGGGTACAAAGACAAAACTATTAGATACAAGAAAAACAACTCCAACTTTAAGAATACTTGAAAAATATTCAACCAGTATTGGTGGTGCTATGAATCATCGCTTTAACCTATCTGATGGTATTTTAATAAAGGACAACCATATAAAGGCTGCAGGCTCTATCAAAAGGGCTGTAGATATGGTTAGATCTAAATATGGTTATCTTAAAAAAATTGAAGTTGAAACTGAAACAATTGATATGGTTAAAGAATGCTTAGAATGCAATGTTGATATTATAATGCTTGATAATATGAATATTGAAGATATAAAAAAAGCTGTATCTATTATTAATGGAAAAGCTTTGATTGAAGTGTCAGGAAATGTAAATTTAGAAAATATACGAGAAGTTGCTGAAGCAAACGTAGATTTTATATCAACGGGGTACATAACTCATTCATATAAATCATTAGATTTAAGTTTAAAAATAGTTTAAATCTGCCTAAATTAGGCAGATCAGGCTGTTGAAAAGGTTATATATTGATTAGCCCCATGAAGGATTTCTTAGGCATTTGTTCATTTCGCTAATCAATTCTATGCTTTTCTTTATTTGAAAAAGTCCTACCCTCGCGATGCCATCATCCTGATGGCCGCTCGGCTCGGCACATCCTGTGCCGAATTACGGACTTTTCCAAAGTCGAAAAGCTAAGAATTGCTAAAGCTCATGAAAGAGCCAATTGAAATCCTTTCATGGGGCTTTTTCATATTTTAGATAACAAACAGGTTTGTCAACAATCTCATCTGCCTAAATTAGGCAGATTTTTTTATTGACAAAATAAAGAAATAAATGTATCTATATTATGAGTATAACACTTTTAAATTGTATCGTAACATTTTTATTAAAAGGGGGAATTTTTATTATGGAACGCTATGAATTAAACAAGGACCTTGCAAAGATGCTAAAGGGTGGAGTGATTATGGATGTAACCTGTGCAAAGGAGGCCGAAATTGCCGAAAAAGCTGGTGCCTGTGCTGTAATGGCACTTGAGAGGGTTCCTGCTGACATTAGAAAACAAGGTGGAGTTGCAAGAATGTCAGACCCTAAGCTTATTAAAGAAATAAAATCCGCTGTTTCTATTCCTGTTATGGCTAAAGTAAGAATTGGACACTTTGTTGAAGCACAAATACTTGAAGCCTTAAATATAGACTTTATTGATGAAAGCGAAGTTTTAACACCTGCTGATGAAAAGTATCACATCAATAAATGGAATTTTAAAGTACCCTTTGTTTGTGGTGCAAGGAATTTAGGCGAGGCTTTAAGAAGAATTGGTGAAGGTGCTTCTATGATAAGAACAAAGGGTGAAGCTGGAACTGGAAATGTAGTAGAAGCTGTAAGGCACTTAAGGCAAATGAATGAAGAAATAAAGATGGTTCAATCAGCAAGTGAAGAATCTTTGATGACAATTAGTAAAGAATTAAATGCACCTTATGAACTTGTGAGATATGTATGGAAAAATGGTAGACTGCCGGTTGTAAACTTTGCTGCAGGAGGAATAGCGACACCTGCTGATGCTGCACTTATGATGCAATTAGGTGCAGAAGGAGTATTTGTAGGTTCTGGAATTTTTAAATCTCAAAATCCTGAAAAAAGAGCAAAGGCAATAGTAATGGCTACTACTTATTATAATGAACCAAAGATACTATCTGAAATATCAGAAGATTTAGGTGATGCTATGTTTGGAATTGAAATTAAAAATTTAGATAGTAATTTTGCAGAAAGAGGATGGTAAAATGAAAATTGGTGTTTTATCTCTTCAGGGTGGAGTAATTGAGCATATTAATCATCTAAAAAAACTTGATATTGAAGCAATTGAAGTAAAAAAAATTGATGATTTAAAAAATATAGATGGAATTATTCTACCTGGCGGTGAGAGCACAACAATCGGTAAACTTTTAAAGGATACTAATATATTTCTTCCTTTAAAGGCATTGATTCAATCTGGTCTACCAACTTGGGGAACCTGTGCAGGTATGATTCTACTGGCAAAGGAAATAGAAAACGATGAGAGAAGGCATCTTCAGGTTATGGATATAAAGGTTAAAAGGAATGCCTTTGGTAGTCAAATTGATAGTTTTAAAAGGATTGATATAATACCTGAAGTATCAAATAAGCCTATTGAATTAGTATTTATAAGGGCTCCCTATATACGCGAAGTAGGTAATAATGTTCACATCATCCACAAAGTTGAAGATAAAATAGTCGCTGCAAAGCAAAATAATATTTTAGTAACTTCTTTCCATCCTGAACTAACAGATGATTTGAGCTTTCATAGGTATTTTATTAATATGATTAAATAAATATAAAGTCTCAAAATGTTTTGTACATTTTGAGACTTTGTGTAATAATTTTATTTTATTGTAAATATATATTTTTATTAGAATATTTCATATAGGAGGATTTGATGTTTAAAAAACTTTTTTCAGCAACTCTTATATTACTTTTTGCATTTACCACTTCAACTTTTGCGTCTCCTAAAAAACTAATGCAAAATCCTTTAGAAAATAATTTACAAGAAGAAATTAAAGCTAAACAAATAAATTTATTCCACGATTTAGATGTAAACTTACAAGCTAATTTAGATGAAAATACATTAGAAAAAGTTATTAATGAAAATAAAGATAAATTTGATTTAAATAATCAAATTAAACTACAAAAAATTTCAGAATTTAAGGATGAACTCGGTTTTACTCATGTAAAATTTAATCAGCAGTATAATGGAATACCAATAGAAGGTCAAGAAATTATTGCACACGTAAAAAATAAAGTTCTTAAAAAAATAACTGGTCAAATTATTGATAACATAAGTATTGCTAAAGACTCTACATCCGTTCTTCCTGAAATTCAAGCAGTAGAAATTGCAAAATCACAATTTCAATTCAAAGAACTACGTACACCACCTACAGTTAAAGTTGTCATCTATAAAAATCCAGATGATAACAAATACTATCAAACCTATAAAATAAATATTCAGTATAATGAGCCTGAAATAGGTAATTGGGAAGTTTATATAGACGTTTATAGCGGAAGAGTTATAAATATCACCAGCAATATTAGATATGATGGAGTAGTCTATGGCAATGGGACAGCTGTTGATGGTACAACAAAAACTTTAATTCTTTATCAAGAAGGTTCTTATTATTACACAAAAGACATAACAAGACCAACAAATAGCTATATTCAAACGACATCAGCAAACAACAGACAAACGTATCCCGGAAATACAATTTATTCTGCTACAACAACAATTAACGATTCAGCAGGTGTTAGTGCTCATTATTATGCAGGGGTAGTTTATCAATTTTATAAAAATTTATTTAATAGAAACAGCTTAGATAATAATGGTATGAGTCTAATATCTACTGTGCATTACGGTAGTAAATATAATAATGCATTTTGGGATGGTACTCAAATGGTTTATGGAGACGGAGATGGCACATTATTTAGAGCTCTATCAGGAGATTTAGATGTTGTTGCACACGAAATGACTCATGGAGTAATTACTCATACAGCAAATTTAACATATAAAGACCAATCAGGTGCTCTAAACGAATCATTAGCAGACGTATTTGGCGTTTTAGTAGAAACATATGACAAATATAACGTAGCTAATGGAGGACAGTGGCAATTTAACGTATCAGATTGGGTAATTGGTGATGACATTTATACTCCTTCAACACCTAATGATGCCTTAAGAAGTCTATCAAATCCTACACTTTATAATCAACCCGACCATATGAACAATTATGTTTATACTTCCGATGACAATGGAGGTGTTCATATTAATTCAGGAATCCCAAATAAAGCTGCTTTTCTAATAGCTCAAAGTATAGGCTGTGAAAAAACAGCAAGAATATACTATCGTGCTTTAACCACATATTTTACAAGTAGCACTAACTTCTATAATGCAAGGTTGGGATTAATACAGTCAGCTAAAGATTTGTATGGTACAAATAGTACCGAAGCTCAAGCTGTCGGTTGGGCATTTGATCAAGTTGGCATTTATCAAACAACTGATTTATATGAACCTAACGATACTATTTCCCAAGCATATAGAGTATATTCTTCCACAAGTTATTCATCATATATATTTACTCCTTCAGATAAAGATTTTTATAAAATTTATGTGAATAATGGTAAATATGTAGATATTAATTTAACTAATGTTCCTGGGGATTACGACTTATACCTATATAATCAATCTGGCACATTAGTAGCCTACTCAGAAAACGGATATGGATCATCGGAAAGAATTGTATATAAAGCAAAATACACAGGGTATTATTATATTTTAGTTATAGGATATAATGGATCATACAGTAATACACAAAAATATACTTTAACACCATATATATATTAAAAAATAAAGCTATTGGGCAATCAGCCCCAATAGCTTTTATATTTACGTATAGGATTTTAAATTTGAGGAAATATTATTAATATAAGCAAAGGGTATATAACAGTTGAGCTAAGATCTATATATGCTCCCTGGCATGGGTGTATATAGGTCGACCAAAGATTATATATAGGTCCATCTATTTGGGCTTATATATAGTCGGAGGGAAGATTCTTTAGGGTTGAGAAAAGCTATATTATAGTCGTATATTCATCATATGATTATAATATGGTTCCAATCTATCCTAAAGGGTCGAGCTAAGATTATAAAGGGTGTTGATATTCGTGTTGGGGCCCACACGAAACTTGGTTATATACAGCCGAAAGGTTGTATATAGCTAATTAGATATCCTTTATAGTCGAACGAACCATCTGCTTAGGTGGCGAACTGCTCTATTGCAGTCGAGAGATTGCAGTTGGGTAATAAACCATCTATGTTGGTGCAAGGTAGATTGTTATGTGCTCTTTGCTTTTTATTTTTTGTGTAACAAAAACCACCCCTTCTAAATATTCTAAATTAATAGGGGGTGGTATTTTGAATGCATTAAATAATTTTTCTCCTTTATTACTTGCACTATTAGCAGGACTTTTTACTTGGCTTATTACTGCTCTTGGTGCATCTATTGTATTCTTTTTTAAGGATGTCAACAAAAAAATTTTAAATAGTATGATGGGATTTGCAGCAGGTGTTATGATTGCAGCAAGCTTTTGGTCACTTCTTTCACCCGCAATAGAACTTGCAGATGAATTAGGATATAACCCTATTTTCCCAACTGCATTTGGTTTTTTGTTTGGAGGCTTATTTATTAGATTAACAGACTTTTTAGCTGGTAAAATACACAAAAAAGAAACAGAAGAAGAAAATATTTGGAGAAGAATGTTTTTACTTATACTTGCTATAACACTACACAACATTCCTGAAGGCCTTGCAATAGGAGTTGCATTTGGTGCCCTAAACTTTGGGTATAGTGCAGCAGCTCTTGCTGCAGCAGTTTCTCTTGCTATTGGTATAGGAATACAAAACTTTCCAGAAGGTGCTGCAGTTTCTCTGCCTTTAAAACGAGAAGGATTGTCCTCCTTTAAAAGTTTTATGTATGGTCAGGCATCTGCTCTTGTAGAACCCATCTCTTCTGTAATCGGTGCTTATCTTGTTGTGTATATAAGGGCTATACTACCTTATGCCCTATCCTTTGCAGCTGGTGCAATGATTTATGTTGTTGTAAAGGAGCTTATACCAGAATCACAGTCGGAAGGAAACGAAGGACTTATAAGCATTATGACGTTAATAGGATTTATAGTGATGATGGTTCTTGATGTAGCATTAGGATAGGCATAAGACTATCCTATCAGGCTGTTTAAAAAGTTATATATTGATTAGCCCCATGAAGGATTTCTTGGGCATCGGTTCATTTCGCTAAGCAATTTTAAGCTTTTCTTTGTTTGAAAAAGTCCTACCCTCGCGATGCCATCGTCCTGATGGCCGCTCGGCTCGGCACGTCCTGTGCCGAATTACGGACTTTTTCAAAGTCGAAAAGCAATAATTGCTAAAGCTCATGAAATATGCCATTTTGAAATCCTTTCATGGGGCTTTTTCATGCTTTAGTATACAAGTGGGTTTGTTAACAATCCGTAGGATAGGCATAAAGCCTATCCTATTCAAATTGTGTCTTGTATAGTTCGTAATAAACTCCCTTTTTCTGCATAAGCTCACTATGGGTTCCCTCTTCCTCTATTCCATTTTCTGTTAGAACTATTATTCTCTTTGCCTTCTTTACAGTTGCAAGCCTATGGGCAATTATGAAGGTTGTTCTGTTTTTTGATAGTTCTTCTATTGACTTTTGAATTATAGCCTCACTCTGATTATCAAGGGATGATGTGGCTTCGTCTAATATTAAAATTGGTGGATTTTTAAGAAACATCCTTGCTATGGATATCCTCTGTTTTTGTCCTCCTGATAGTTTAACTCCCCTCTCACCTATATATGTATCATATCCATCCTCAAGCTCCATTATGAAATCGTGGGCATTTGCTGCCTTAGCTGCATTTATTATCTCCTCCTCTGTTGCATCTAATTTACCATAGGCTATATTTTCACGTATCGTTCCTGCAAATAAAAAAACATCCTGCTGAACAATACCAATGTTTTGCCTTAAAGATTTAAGTTTTATGTCCTTTATGTTTATATCATCAACATAAATACTTCCACTATCTACATCATAAAACCTTGGAATTAAACTGCAAAGTGTTGTTTTGCCAACACCAGATGGGCCAACAATTGCTATGCTCTCACCTGCATTTGCCTTAAGATTAATATTCTCTAAAACTGTATTTTTATTGTTGTAACTAAAACTAACATTCCTAAATTCAACCTTTCCTCTTACATTTTTTATCTCAACTGCGTCCTCTTTATCAAAAATATCTGGCTTTGTATTCATAACTTCATAAAATCTTTTAAATCCAGCCATTCCTCTTTGATACTGCTCAACAAACTGTGCTAATCTCTTTACAGGTTGTAAAAATTGACCTATATAGAGTAGATAAGCAACTAAATCTCCTACTTCAATTTGTCCCTTTGCTACAAAGTATCCACCTGCAATTAGTGCAGATAGAGTTGATATATTTGAAAAAAAGTTAATTCCAGCGTGAAGTATTCCTATGTATTTTACAGACTTTGTTCTTAAATTTTTAAACTGAGTGTTACCATCATCAAATTTATCAATTTCATATTCTTCATTAGTAAAGGATTTTACAACTCTTATACCTGATATTGAATCTTCTAATCTGCTATTCACATCCGCTAAACTTTCTCTTATTTTTCTAAAATTTCTCCTCATCTTAGAATTATATACAATAGTGAAATATATCATAAAAGGTATTATTGTAAAAACTATTAGGGTTAATTTTACATTAAGTCTTAATAGTAGAATAAACGAACCAAGTATCATAAGAGTTGAAATAAAAAGGTCCTCAGGCCCGTGATGTGCAAGTTCCGATATTTCATTCAAGTCATTTACAATCCTCGACATTATTTGACCTGTCTTTGTGTTGTCAAAATAACTAATAGGTAATGTCTGTATATGAGAAAACATATCTCTTCTCATATCATATTCCATTCTAACACCCAAAACGTGTCCATAATATCCTACAATATACTCAAATACCATTCTTAGTATATAAAGAACTAAAAGCACAATTCCAATATTCAAGATTAAAGATATGTTTTTAGAAGGAATAATATTATTTATCATTCTTCTTGTTATCATAGGATATATAAGGTCTGTTGCCGCAATCAAAACCGCACAAACCATATCTAATATAAAAAGTCCAATATGTGGTCTATAGTATTTTATAAAGCTCCTTAGCATATAAATCACCCCTATTAAATTTTAAACCATAATCTTATTTCAAACAATAAACACGTTTAATTTTGTTAAAAAAAGTTAAGTAAAAATTTAGAAGGAATTAAAATGATTTTATAGAAATAAAATTTTAATATAAAAATCTTAAAATGGGGAGGGGTTTTTTATGTCAAGAAAAGGGCTTCCTGATGGGGCATACGGTCTAAAAGATGGACAAAAATATGTGCCATATGTTCCGTCAGAAAAGAAGATGCCTGAATTCACAGTACTATCATTCATCCTTGGTGTTCTACTTTCTGCTCTATTTGGTGCCGCAAATGCATATCTTGGGCTTAAGGTAGGTATGACTGTTTCTGCTTCAATTCCAGCTGCTGTTGTTTCTATGGCAATTGTTAGAGTTCTTTTAAGAAGAAAATCAATACTTGAAAACAATATGGTTCAAACAATAGCTTCCGCTGGTGAATCTCTTGCTGCAGGTGCTATTTTTACAATTCCTGCTCTATTCCTATGGGGTGAGGCTCCAAGTGTTTTAACAATGGGTATATTAACTTTTGTTGGTGGTGCTCTTGGTGTTCTATTTATGATTCCTGTTAGAAGATATTTAATAGTACAAGAACACGGAAAACTTCCATATCCAGAGGGAGTTGCCTGTGCTGAAGTTTTAGTTGCAGGTGAAGAAGGGGGAACAGGTGCAATCTATGTATTTATTGGTGCATTAGTTGGACTTATCTATAAGCTTGCTGGCGATGGATTTATGTTATTCCCAACTTCAATAGATTTTGAAATACCAAAATATAAAGGTGCTATGGTAGGAATGGATGTATATCCTGCGTTACTTGGTGTTGGTTTTATAGTAGGACCTCAAATTTCTGCATATATGCTCGGTGGTGCAATTTTAGGATGGCTTGTATTAATTCCTGCAATATATTTCTTTGGTCAATACATTAACGATCCAATATTCCCAGCTTCAGTGCCAATTAAACAACTTGGTATTGGAGGTATATGGAAAAACTACATAAGATATATCGGTGCTGGTGCAGTTGCAACTGGAGGTATAGTTAGCTTAATCAAGGCTATACCTACAATTGTAAATTCATTTAGACAAGCAATGAAGGGATATGGTAAGAAGGCTCAAGGTGTGATTGAGAGAGTAGATGCAGACCTAAATCCAAAGTTAGTCATAGCTGGTATAATTGTTTTAATAGTACTTATGGCGGTACTTCCTCAAATTCCTGTTAAAATATGGGGTGCTATACTAATTGCTATATTTGGTTTCTTCTTTGTAACTGTTTCATCAAGAATAGTTGGACTTGTTGGAAGCTCTTCAAACCCAGTATCAGGTATGACTATTGCTACACTTCTTTTCTCAACAGTTATACTAAAGGCAGTTGGATATAATGGTAAGGAAGGAATGATTGCTGCTCTAATTATTGGTGCTGTTGTCTGCACTGCTGCTGCAATAGCCGGTGATACATCACAGGACTTAAAGACAGGTTACCTTGTTGGTGCAACTCCTTGGAAACAACAGATTGGAGAACTTATAGGAGTTCTTGCTTCAGCTGCTATAATAGGATTTATATTAATTATGCTTCATCAGGCATATACATTCGGTTCAAAGGAATTAAGTGCTCCACAGGCTACTCTTATGAAACTTGTAATTGAAGGTATTATGGATGGAAACCTTCCTTGGAACCTTGTATTTATGGGTGTATTTATTTCATTAATGCTTGAGCTATTTAAGATTCCATCACTTCCTGTCGCAATAGGACTATATCTACCAATTAGCTTGTCAACTCCAATTATGGTTGGTGGAATTGTAAGAGGCATAGTAGACAAGAAGATAAAGGATGAAGGTGAACGTAAAGAAAAAGTTGAAAAGGGTATACTTTACTCATCAGGCTTAATTGCTGGTGAAGGTTTAATGGGCGTAATTTTAGCATTCTTTGCATACTTTGAAATTGATTTCAGTTTAAAGAATCCTGTTTTAGGAAGATGGGGTGCTCTAATATTATTCCTACTTGTTGCTTTAAGTTTAGCTTACTTTGTATTAAAAGACAAAAAAGAAACAAAACAAGTTAATAAAACAAAGAGTTTATAATTAGTTAAGTTAGGTTCCACATTGGTATTAACACCAATGTGGAACCTATTAACAAATAAATTATAGTCACTTTTTATTATGACTATAATTTAAAGGAGGAATATTATGAAATACGTAATTTATGTATTATCAATCGCTCTAATTACAGCTTTTTTAATCATATATGGACGTGCAAAGGAATATTATCTGCCTACTGAGTTAACAAACAAATTATACATAAAATGCAGGGATAAAATATTAAAGTATCTATCTAAAAACAAATCTGCTACATATAAAGAACTTGAAAGGGAAATAGAAGGTGTTACAGCAAAAGTGTTTTGGAGTAGAAAAGTAATGACAGTTCTTGATTCAAAGAAAATGGTTAAAGGTATAATTGACTCTCTTTTGAAACAAGATAAAATTCAGATATTAGAATCAGATGGAAAAAAGTTAGTGATTTTAAAGTAAAAAGTCTTCAATTTTAGTTGAAGACTTTTTGTATTTATTCTCCATCCATTTTAAACCAATTTTATCCATTATGTTACAATATAACATCTTTCTTATATTAAATTTGGCACAATAATTGCTTTATAATTTTAAAATATTTAAATTAGGGGGGTTTTTTATGAAAAAGAGACTGATTCTATTTACATCACTTCTGATTGTATCTATTCTATTTAGCACAATAACTCTATCTAAAAGTAATAATTTAACGCAAAATAGTGGCTCACTTGTAATTGTAGGTGGTGCACTCGAAAGCAGCAACGGAGACATCTACAGGAAATTTATTGAATTATCAGGTGGCAAAAAAGCTGTTATAGGTATTATAGGTGCTGCAAGTACAAAACCCTATAAATACAGTAACGATTTTAAAAATGATTTGATAAAATATGGAGTTAAGAAAAGAAACATATATATAATACCTATTGCTGTTAGAGATGATAAAACAACTCCTAATGTTGATGAATCTAAATGGGCTCAAAATGTTAATAACCCTGAAGTTATAAAAATGATAGATAAATGTACAGGTATATGGTTTGTTGGTGGAGATCAAACAAGAATAACAGGAGTTCTATATAACAAAGATGGTTCTAATACACCTGCTCTTGATGCAATTTGGTCTTTGTATAACAGAGGTGGTGTAATTGGCGGAACAAGTGCTGGTGCTGCTGTAATGAGTAATCCAATGATAGCTGGTGGAAACAGCTTTGGTGCTCTTAAGTATGGTTTTACAGATAAATATGAAGATTATAATGACCAAGAACAAGGTCCAGTTTATGCAACACGTGGTCTGGGATTCTTTAATCAAGGAATAATTGATCAACATTTTGATAGAAAAGCAAGATTAGGAAGGCTAATAGTTACTCTTCTTGCCAATAAAGAGAAATTTAATTTGGGATTTGGTATAGATGAAAATACAGCCCTCATTTACTATTCAGGTAAAAATGAAATAGAAGCAGTTGGTCGTGGCGGAATTGTTATTCTTGACGTTGAAAATGCTTATAAAGAAGATAACGGTGCAATTAAAAATGTTGATATAAGCTATATAGAAAAAGGAGATAAATATAATATAAATAACAGAAAGTTTATGATAAATACTCTAAAAGAAACAACTCGTGGATATGAATATTATGAGATTGAAGGACCAATTATAAACTCAGGTATTTTAAGTCCAAATGCTTCATTAAGAAATCTTCTTTCCTTCGACTTAATGGACAATTATTGTGTTGATGAGGTAAAAAGTTATTCCTTCGATACAAATGGTGATGGTTTTGAACTCATCTTTAAAAAAGGTGAAAAATCACAGGGTTATTGGGCTTACTTAGACGGAAATAGTGATTCATATTCTGTAACAAATGTAATTCTTGATATTATTCCTGTAAAAATCACAATAACACACAAATAAAAAGTTAGGCTAAAGGCCCAACTTGAGATTGTTGACAAATCTAATTGTTAGCAAAAATCTGAAAAAGCCCCATGAAAGGATTTTATTAGGCTCTTTCATGAGCTTTAGCAATTCTTAGCTTTTTGACTTTGGAAAAGTCCGTAATTCGGCACAGGACGTGCCGAGCCGAGTGGCCATCAGGACGATGGCATCACGAGGGTAGGACTTTTTCAAACAAAGAAAAGCTTAGAATTGCTTTGCGAAATGAACGAATGCCCAAGAAATCCTTCATGGGGCTAATCAATATATAACTTTTTTATCAGCCTGAAGTTGGGCTAAAGGCCCAACTTTTTATAATGATGATGAAATTCCTTTACTTATATATTTATTGAATCTTGATGTTAATATTATTAATCCTGCTATAACCATTGCTACTGCTGCAGTTGGGAAAAATACTCCATACCCAAACCTATCAAGCATAAATCCCATTATATTGTTTGCTAAAAATTGTGGTAATGATATAAATAGGTTCATCATACCCATAAATTCACCTAATCTTTCTGGTGGAACTATCTCTGCAAGTATAGAATAAGTTGTAATTTGAATTGCTATAAATCCAATACCTATAACAGTCATCATAACAAATAGTGCTGCCTTATTCTTAACAAACGTACCTAATGCAAGGGATAGTGCAAATAATACAACACCAAGTAAAAGAACCTTTCTCTTTTCTATTTTATCCGCAAGCTTTCCAATAGGAACTGCAAATACAGCACCAGCAAGTGTTAATATTAGTAGAGCATTATTAGCATCTGAGTTTGATATATTTAAGTTTGTTGTACAATATTTTACAAAGAAAGGCGTAATAAATCCAAAGGACATATAAACCATAAATACTGAAAGATATAGTTTTAATACTGATGGGAACTTTATAAAATCAAAGGAAACCTTATTAGGTTTTTCATACTTTGAAGTGTCTTCACGAACTAAGAATACAGTTATTACAACAGTAACAAGACCTAAAATTGCTCCAAGATAAAATGGATATTTATAGTTCTTTTCCCAAAGACTTGGACCCAACATAAATATAATCGCACTACCAATTACACTTACAACTCTTGCAAAACCATTTGCAAGTCCAAGCTCCTTTTCATCTACAGCCTCTGGAATCAATGAATAATATGGACCTTGATAAAAATTTAAGAAGAAATAGAATAAAAATGCTAACATAAAGGCTGTCATATAGGTATTTGTATAAGGTAACAGAATTAAAAATAACGCCGCAAGAACTGAGCCCATTATCATAAATGGCTTTCTCTTTCCCATTTTAAAGTTACTTCTATCACTTAAAAGACCAACTAAATATTGAACAAATATACCCGTAAAGGCACCCATTGAAATTAAACGCCCCTGCTGTGCATTTGATACATTGAGTTTCGATACAAATAACGGAATAACTGACATATTCATAGCCCAAAGCAGACCAACCCCCAAATTAGGAAGTCCAACAATATATGGAACAAACTTCTTCTTCATAAAAATATCCCCCTTATTTTATTTCAGATAAAAATTCTAAAACAGCCTTAAAACAATCTTCTCTTTCACACTCAACTGTTATATTATGACCTGACTTCTCTAATTTACATATTCTCTTTAATTTACTTTTTGCACTGTTGTTTAAATAATCTGCACTTCTTGGTTCAACCGTTTCATCATTTGTAGAATAAACTATTAAAAGTGGAGCCTCAATCTTTGAGAGATTCTTCCTTACTACTTTATTTAGCTTATTAAATTCATCAACTGACTTTATTGGTACCTTGTTATAGCCAAGCAAATATTTCATTTCTTCCTCTGGCCTTTCTCTTGATTCCCACTCACTATAACGCATAAAGTACTTTATAATAAATGCAAAGTTTGCAGCTTTGTTCTTATTAAAAAGTGGTGGTGCTAAAGCTGAAACGCTGTCAACTTCATAATTTTCTGCAATGTATAGTGCCAAAAGTGATCCCATTGAATGTCCTATCACGTGAATTTTTTTACATCTTTTCTTTAAAAGATTGTACCCTTCAATTGCAGAATCTATCCAATCCTTATATGTGCATTTCTCCATATCCTCAACATTTGTCCCGTGTCCCTTTAATCTTACACCATAAACAGTATATCCCTTTGAATGGAGCCTTTCTCCAAGAAGCCTAAGCTCCGCTGGAGTACTTGTAAACCCGTGAATTATAAGACACCCATCATCATTTCCCTCAAATAAATATTCTTTTCTTAAGTCAACATCTAAAACTGTAGTTTCCATAATAACTCCCCCTTATAGAAAAGGTTTTCTTAATTACATTATTGTACAAACTATTTCAAATGTCAATATTTTTCAGAAAATATCATTTATAAATTTATTCTAAATTTTGAATAAAATTTTAAAAAGATAAAAAAGCCCCTATGCAAAAGAAAAAATAAAACGCATAGGGGAAAGTTTATGTCAATTTATATTTTACCACATTTTTTAGAAATTTAAAGAATTAATTCTAAATTTCCTAATAATTTAGCATATAAAAATATAAAAAAATAAGGACAGTTCCAAACTGTCCTTATAAGCATTCTACCCTATTTCTACCTGAATTTTTTGCCTTATATAATGCCCTATCAGCATTTGTGATTAAATCTTCTAATGCTAAATCCTTTCTTGGCTCAAAGGCTGCAACACCAAAACTTGCAGTATAATTTATGTGTAAATTAAATTTCTTTGAATACACTCTATTTTGCTCAATTACTCTTCTTAAGTTCTCAGCCTTTCTATATGCATCCTCAAGATCAACACCACTTAATAAAATTACAAACTCTTCTCCACCAAATCTTGCTACAACATCATATTTTCTAACAGCACTCTTAATTGTTTTAGAAAAATCCTTCAATACTAAATCTCCCACATCGTGTCCATATGTATCATTTATAGTTTTAAACTTATCTAAATCAGTTAAAATTACAGCTACTGGTTTTTTTAACCTTTTTGCCCTTGAAAACTCTTCCCTTGCACGTACAAAAAAGGCTCTTCTATTATACACCCTTGTTAAGTAATCAAACATAGCTAATTTTTCAGCTTTTTGCTTTGCCTTAATTATTTCATTTCTATCATTTTTTTCCTTAGTAATATCCTGAATGATACCAACTATTCTAATTGGTTCGTTATATTCATTTTTTATAGGCATACATTTTAGCCTTACCCATTTTATCTGTTTTTTGCAGTCCACTGCTCTAAACTCTTCAATATATGTATTATAATATCTAAAGTAATCAATCAATTTGATGAGTTGAAGCCTGTTTATAACCCTGTCCCTATCTTCACTATAGATACACGACAACCATATATTAGAATCTGCATAGAAAGCCTCTATAGGTATTCCTGTAAATTTTTCTGCAGAATTGCTTGTATATATAATCCCCTTTGTCTTAACATCCATTAGGAATGTTATTTCCTCTAAGTTTTCTGTAATCTGCTTCATTACTTCCTTTTGCTCTGAAAGACTTGATGTTAAGTTTTTTATATCTGTTATATCTGTAAATAGAAGTCCAAAATGCCCTTGTTCTGGTGAAAAAACATCTATGCTATACCATCTTTTCCATACATCAAAATATTGTTCTATTTTATCCTCTGTTCCATTAGTTGCAACCTCTGAAAAGAGCTTCAAATTATTACATACAACAAATTGATTATCTTTTATTTCACTTGCTCTTTTGCCTACTATATAATCCTTTTTTAGTCCAGTTAACTCTTCAAAGGCCTTATTTACATATACATATTCATAATCTACAGCTTGTCCATTTTCATATATTATCCTATGATATGCTAAAGCATTTTGCATACGACTAACTATCCGTCTAAAGAATTCACCATCCATTTGCAACACCCCAGACCAAATAAAATCATCAACTATATTTTAACAAATTTACCCAACTTTTTAAATATATATTTTTTTGAAAAATTAAAATCAATCTATTATTTCAACTCTATTTCTACCATTTTCTTTTGCTCTATATAAGGCTATATCTGCTCTTTTTATTGCTTCTTCAAAATATTTAAAGCCACAACAATTCACTTTGCTTATTCCAAAACTTGCGGTATACTTAACTTTTTTATCTAAAACCGTTATTTCTGTTTCACTTATTCTTTTTCTAACTTCTTCAATTCTTTTATAGGCCTGTTCCACATCAATGTCATTTAAAAGAATTATAAATTCTTCACCACCAAATCTTGCAACTATATCATTTCCCCTAACTGAAGATTTTAATACATCTGCAAAATTCTTCAATACTAAATCTCCAACATCGTGACCAAAATTATCATTTATACTTTTAAACTTATCTATATCCGCCATTACCAAAACTAAATTATTATCTTTACATTTTGCTTTTTTACATCTTTCTTCAGCCAACTGGAAAAAAGCACGTCTATTATATAGATTAGTTAAATAATCCCTCATTGCTAAATTTTCTGCCTTTACCTTCTGCCTAATTATTTCTAATTTATTTTCAATATCCCTTGTTATATCTTGTTCTATTCCAACAACTCTTATAATTTCACCTTGTTCATTTTTTATAGGCAAAAACTTTGATTTAATCCACTTTAACTTCCCTGAATTAGTTATAATCCTAAACTTTTCTACAAATATACCCTTTTCATACATTTCCTTAAGAGTTACATCCATATTATATCTTTTTTGTACTTTTTCATAATCATCAGGATGAACCATCTGTTTCCACTTTTGTACATCCTTCTTCATCTCTTCTATACTCATTTCATAAATTTTTTCAAAGGCTGTACTTGCATATATAACCTCTTTAGTATTAACATCTTGTAAAAATGTTGCTTCTTCTAAATTTTCTGTTATCTGGTTTAAAACTTCCTTCTGTTCTCTTAAGGATTCTGTGGTCTTCTTTATATCTGTAATATCATTAAATAAGGTAGCAAAGTAGCCTTTTTCAGGAGAGAATACATCAATTCTATACCATCTATCCCATATATCAAAGTATTGCTCAATATGGTCCTCTGTTTCGTTTTCTGCTATCTTTGCATAATATTCAATCCAGTTAAAACTACTCTCCTTTATATTAGGAATCAATTCTGTCACCTTTGCACCAATAACATACTGCTTTTTTAAACCTGTTAATTCCTCAAAGGATTTATTCACATATATGTACTCATAATCAACTGGATTTTTAGCTTCATCGTATATTATTTTATGGTATGCAAATGCATTCTGCATTTTATCAATTATTTTTTCCAATACCATATTGGCCAGCATATTTTCACCTCATATCATATAATCACAAATTATTATTATACCAATTTTAAACGTTTTTTTCTATTTATGTTACACATTATTTAAATATTTTTTGTTTATATAGACAAAATTATTTTTGAAATACATAATCAAAATTAATAGAGGCTGAAATTTATCAGCCTCTATTAATAACATACTTTTTTGAAGATTTTCTTAAAATAAACATACCAGTTATTATTAATGCTAAAGATATAAATACTACTCCTTCCAATGGGAATCCACCTGTTTTTGGAAGTTTATCATTTTCATTCTGTTTGTCATCAATTTTTCCATTATCCTTTTGCTCTTTTTCTTCTTTATCCTTTACGTCTTCTTTAATTTCAATCTTTTTATTTGTTATTATATAATCGCTGCAGTGAGTTATTACAAATGTAACTACTCCATTTTCAAAGGTACATTCAATTTCTTCAAACTTTTGTGTTGCTGGATTAAAGTAATATACATAAGCTTTCTTTTCACTAAACTTATCATTATCTACTTTAACAGATACCTTTACATCAGTTCCAACTAAAATTCCAAAGTTACTCTTAATATTTAATGGAATATAGTAGCTATTTTTAAGTAGCTTATTTATCACATCAATATTATCCAATTTTTCTTCAACTGAAAGTTTTAGGTCTCCATCTACATTAATTACAATATCCTTTGCATTAAATTTAAATTCTACTCCATCTGCATCTACAACAAGTGTCAAATTCTTAGTTGCTGCCAATGATAATACATCCCTTAATACCTTATCATCATTTAATCTTACTTTAACCTCTGAACCTTCCTTAGTATCGTTACTTAATATAGTATTAATATCTTCCATTGCATTTTTTACTTCTTTTTTATTCACTATAAAACTTGGATCATATGCATCCTTTAACTTTTCTGAATCAACAGCAACCTGTCTAAAGTTATCTACTAATACAACACCTTGTTTTTCTAAAACTTGTACATTAACCTTACCATTTTGTACAGTATATTCTCTTCCAGTAACAGCATCTGTTAACTTACTTATATTTTGTGGTACATCTAATTCAATTGTTTTTGTTTCACCATTATTTATTAATACAAAGGCAGTTTCATTTTTTAGTGTTCTCTTAAAGGCAAATACACCATCAAGTTCTATCGGTGATATTTCTCCTGTTCTTAACACTTCATAAGTATTTCTCATATTTGCAAGTTTAGCATACCATTCAACCATATCCTTGTCGCCCTTACCCCAAGGGAATGCCCTTCTGTTATCTGGGTCATCTGCACCTACTTGTGCTGCTTCATCTCCATAATAAATAACTGGTGCACCTGGGTAAGTCATCTGCATTAGTACAGCAAGCTTTAGAAGCTTCTTTGCATTTTCAGTTGGAGCCTCTGCAACAGCCTTTTGGCTCTTTTCGTAACCATCAAAAGCAGAAATTGCCCTTTGTGTGTCGTGGGAATCTATTAAGTTAAACATCGCATAGAAGGCTTCCTTTGGATATTGCTCTCTCACTAACTCTAAGACTTCCATTGTTTCTTTTGCATCCTTTTTACCCATTAGATAATCTAAAACAGCAGCTCTAAATCTATAGTTCATAACAGAATCATACATATCTCCAAGTAAGTATCTTGATGCATCGTCCCATATTTCGCCTATTATTACATTGTCGCCCTCTTCCTTTACTGCCCTTCTAAAATGCTGCCAAGTTTCATCTGATACTTCATTTGCCACATCAAGTCTCCAACCGTTTGAACCTTGTCTTAACCAGAATCTTGAATTTGAATCTTGTCCATCTATTATTTCATCTGCCCAAGACTCAACCTTATACTCTGAACCATTTAATGCCTGAATTACTGGCATCGAATCGAATCCCCACCAGCCTTCATAGGCATAATGTTCATTCTTTGTACCTACATCAACTTTTCTATTTTCAATCTTAAACCAATCCTTATAATGGAAATCAGTTATTCCAATTGATCTAAAGTAATCTTGAACTTGTTTTTCTGCCTCTTGTTGAGTTAGTCCATTTTCGTTCATTAAGTCGTAAACCCTTGACCAATATTGGTATGCACCAAGTGGTTTACCCTTTGTCATATGTTTACCATACCTATCAAAGTAAATTGAGTCGTCTGAAACGTGGTTAAATACTCCATCTAATATTATTTTCATTCCTCTTTGCTTTGCCTTATTTGCAAGTTCTACAAAGTCATCCATTGAACCAAGTAGTGGATCAAGTTCTCTATAGTCTGTTGCATCATATCTGTGGTTTGAAATTGATTTTGATATTGGGTTAAAGTATAGAACATTTACACCTAAAGATTGTAGGTAGTCAAGCTTTTGAATAACTCCTCTAATATCTCCACCATACATTTCATTACACCATTCACCATCGCCCTTGGTTCCTTTATAACCATCATTGTTTTCTATTGAAGGAACCTCAGGTATTGCATACCAATCTTCATAGAACTCGTATGGCAAGAAACCTCTTGCTAATTTCTGTGCATAATCATTATTTTTATCTCCATTGTAGAATCTATCAGGGAATATGTGATATATAACAGCATTCTTCATCCAGTCTGGTGTCTTGTAATCATTTAAATAAACATTTAAACCATAGTACATTACCTTGCCAAGCTCATCTGCCTTACCCCTACCGTAAAGACCATCATCATCACCGTAGGCCTTAACATCTGAACCATTGGATACTATAAAATAGTATTTATACATTCCCTTTTCATTTGGAGTAAATTTTGCTGTCCATAGGTAATATTCATCCTTTTGTTCCCTTGTCATATCAAAACTTAATTGTCCATTTGGAGTAAATACAACAAGCTTTGCCTGTGCTATATCTCTACCTGTCTTTAGTCTAAATGTTACCTCTTCACCAACCTTTACTGCACCAAATGGAACCTTATATTCACTGCTTCTTGAATCATAGAAAATTTTAGACACATCAATAGAACTTGAAACAGCATTATTAAATATTAAACCTGTGATTAAATCATAGCTGAATTTAACCCTTTTACCTTCTGTTAATGTAATATCTTGATATACAAATTCTTTATCGTCTACCTTAACTTTGATATTTGAATAAGTTGCTGCACCTAATTCAACTTCTGTTGAATAAACACCTCTTAACTCTAAGTCCTTCATAACATATTCTTTATTATCTATTACTAATTTTGGTCTTTCTTCATCTGATAGCCTTGGTATATATTTTGTTGAATCAGTTACTATGTGGCTTATATCAGAATAGTAGAAGGTTACATCCTGAGTCTTTGGATTTTGCATTGTTATGTTTGCACCGTTTCTTTCTCCATTGTTTCCGTAGTTTTCATTCCAAGAACCCATAGCAACTTTATATTCATATATACCTGCTGGAAGATTTTTAATTGTTAATTTATATAGATTGTCTCCTATATGCTTCATTCTTGTATTTTGATTTGATGGATCCCAGTCTCCTCCGCCTACAAAATGCTGTAGCGTACCTGCTAATATTACTGTTCTTCCACCAGGAACTTCAGAAAGCTCCCTAACAACCTTTGTTTCCTTTGTTAATTCAATACCTGAATTTTTATCCTTTCCCTTTAATTTTAAAACAACCTCTTCAACCCCCTCTGGTAATGTTGAAACAACAAGCTTTCCATTTTCTATTTTTGCAATATTATTTGGATTTTCAACAAGGCTCCATTCAACATCTAAATAATCTTCTACACTTCCATCCTCTTTAAGTACTCTTCCCTTTAAAGTAAGTTCTGAATCCATTTGCATTTCAAAAGGAACAAGTAGCTC
Source organism: Caloramator sp. ALD01 (assembly GCF_000472625.1). Taxonomy (NCBI): domain Bacteria; kingdom Bacillati; phylum Bacillota; class Clostridia; order Eubacteriales; family Clostridiaceae; genus Caloramator; species Caloramator sp. ALD01. Next base: position 53,926 of record NZ_AXAA01000006.1, on the reverse strand, counting down.
AATTAATCCTGGAACATATACAACCGAATTATCAAAGGCACCATCCCCTGTTTTTCTTGGGTTTACTGGGTCAAACATCCAGTTTCCATCAACAATAAATTTGTATTGATAAACTCCAGGCAATACATTATCTAAAGTTATTGTAAATATGTCTCCTTGCTTTTCAAAGGTTCTTCTTTCCTTCCAGTCTTTATCTAATATTGAACCTGCAAGTTCTACCTTCCTAACCTTTCCTGTCAAATCTAAGTAATTAAATGTAACACTTGTTCCGTTTACTACTGGACTTTTAACCCTTGCTGGAACTTTAACAACAGAATTTTTCCCACCATATCCATCATCTGCTTGGTTTGGATTTGATGGATCAGTTATCCAATTTCCATCTACTACAAATTTATATTTATATTCACCTGGGTTTAAAGTTAATTCAATACTCCAAACTCCCTTTTCATCCTTTACCATTAAATCCTTTTCTGCGTTCCATCCATTAAAATCCCCAGCTAAATAAACTTTATTAGCATTATTATTTTTATATCTAAATATAACTCTTCCATCTGGATAAATTTCTGGACTTACAATAGGTGCCTCAAGACCTAATATTTCTGCAACTTTATCAGTATTATTTATGCTGTCATAAAGTTTTCTTTCCTTTACATCAGCTATGAAGTAGACTATTTTACCTTCCTTTGGTATTGTTACTCTTAAATTACCACTTGAAGGTATGCCTCCTCCATCCCAGCTGTAATTTTCACAAGCCTTATAATCAAAGGTTCTATCTTCACTTTGTGGTGCAAAATACTTTGAGAAAATAAATTTTCCTTGTCCATCTAAATAATAAAACTCAAATCCCTTAAGTGCTGCATCCCACTCTCCACTTTGAACTTCTCTTATTGGCCCAATTAGTGAAACAACAGTATTAATATCTGGATTGTTTACTGAATCTACACATAAATTTAATTCTGGATTAGCAAGGAATGTAACATTAACATTGTCTGTTAACTTATCCTTTTTAATAACTCTATTGCTTCCTTGTATTTCTCCTGCTCCCCAAACGTGGTTGTAGGCAACCTTATATTCAAAATCCTTATCCTGAGGAGTTAAAGTAAATGTACCCTTATAGAATCCTCCTCCTATATACTCAAGGTCGAAATTTGTATCTGCTGGATTCCAATCTTGTCCATTTTGTAAAAAGCCATTAAGTGTACCTACAAGTGTTGCACTGTTTTTAAATCTTTGAGATTCATTAATGGAGTCATAAACTTCCTTATTCTTTGCATCAAATCTGAAAATTACCTTAGTATTGTCAGCAGGAACCTTTAATTTTCTATTATCCCCACCTGGGATGCATCCATCCCACTTGCCATTGAAGGCAACCTTATACTCATAGTCTCCTGCTTTTTTGAAGGTTACTACCTTTTCATAGACACCATTTTGGTATAGTTTCATAAAACCTTCAGGATTTTCTGGCCTCCAGTTTGAATCCTTATTGTCGCCATCTGGAGTAAAGTTACCAACAAGTGAAACGATTAAGTCAGCAGATAAATAGTTTACCTCTGCACTTGCCCTTGGTGTTAACCTTGGAAATAGAGTAAACATAAAAAAGAACACCAATAGCCAGCTTAGAGGTTTTTTGATTTTTTGCATTTTTAGTCCCCCCTCTATGCAATCGTTTGTTCATTATAATTGTAAAGATTTTTTGGAATTTTTTCAATAATTTACAAACTTATTTTTCATTAAAAATTAAGTTTGTAAACATTAAAAGAGTCCCATTTAAGATTTTTAATATTACATAGGACTCTTTCAAAAATTTTTATTTACTTTTTGAAACTTTTATGCTTACAATTTCACTCATTGTTGCAACTCTAATCGGTGGCCCCCAAGTACCATATCCACTCGAAACAACGAGAGTAAAATCACCCTCCTGCATTAAACCGTGGTCGATATCATAAATCTTTCCTGTAATATAATTTACAGGGAAGAACTGCCCCTTATGGGTGTGACCACTTAATTGCAAATCTACTCCTGCCTCTTTTACCTCTTGTATATTTCTTGGCTGATGGTCAATTACTATTATTAATTTATTTTTATCTAAACCCTCTACTAAATCCTTTATGCTCCTTCTCTCTTTTCCATTAACCCTTGATGAAGATAGGTCATCTCTACCTACTAAATATACTCCGTCTACTTTCTTCACATCATCGATAATTAATTCTATACCTGCCTCACCATAACATTTTTTTACTTTTTCTATATCCCTTGATATATATTCGTGATTTCCAAGTACAGCATACACACCATATTTTGATTTTATATTCTTTAATATTTCTCCATATCTTCTTTTTTCAAAGATATCAATATCATCATCTATCAAATCTCCTGCAAATATAACAATATCAGGAGATTGTCTGTTAATTAGATTGGCAAGTTTATTCAATCTTCTCTCTGTGATGATTGTTCCAAGATGAACATCACTTACCATAACTATGTTTAAATCTTTATCAACCTCTTTTTTAGTTGATAATTTGTATTCTGCAACTTTAGTATTTAGCGCATTTATTGTACCAACAATTATTAAAAGTATAATAAAGGCTGCAACAAAAATATTAGCATAGGCCAGGACTGCAGGCGTTTTATATCTCTTTATTAGGATTTTAAGTGCAAACCTTAAGATATCTACCAAAAAGAAGGCAATCATTACATAGAATAAAACAGCAATATAATAGGAACCTAAAAGGCTTATAATGTAGTTTAAATTTTTTGATAGGTATTTTCTTAAAAACCTCTCAAGTATAAAACTTAAGGACAAAAATATAATTACAATCCAATAAAGCTTTGCACTTAAAAAGGGCATTATTCTTTTTATGTTTCTAAACATTCTAAGTCCTAAATAATAATTACCAAGTCCATATACAACAATTGTTATTAGTATAAAAAAAACTATCATAACATCTCCTCATTTGTATATATTTCCTATTTGATTATATCCAAAAACTTTACGATATATTCAGATGTTATATTCTGCTGCTCTTCTTCACTTATTTTTGCTTCCCCATCTCCCTTTTGCTTTCCATAGCTTCCAAACTGACCGTGATTTCCACCTTTTATTTCTACAAATACTGTATCATTAGGCATAATATTTTTTGAAGATTTTATTTTATCTAAGTTTGCTACTTTATCTTCACTTCCCCATATTGAAAGAGCCTTTATATCTTTATCTTTAAAATTAAATTTTTCCTGTGGATAGGATGCAAGAAGAAAAAGTCCCTTTATTTTATCTAAATGATTGTAGGCATAGTCTGATGCCATAACTCCTCCTAAAGAATGTCCTCCTATAACCCAAATGTCTATATCACTATTTTCCTTTATAACTTCCTCCGCCTTATTTTTACCAAATATCGCTAAATTAAGGGGCATAGGGGTTATAACTACCCTATAACCTTTTTCTGCAATTTTAGATGCTATCTTAATATATGCTGAAGGTTCAACCTTTCCTCCAGGATAAAATATAACTCCCTTTTCTGCTTTTTTATCTAAAGGATTTATAACAATGTTTCTGTCTATTTGTATTTTTACTTTTTCATTAGATTTTATAAATGCTTCTACATCAAAATTTGGTTTGTATGCTGGAACTGCCCATACTAAAAATATAATAGTCAATATGCAAATTAAACTTAATAAGACTCCTGCAATTTTTTTAGCCTTCTTCAAATCTTCTCACCTCTTATACCTTTTCTAACCATCTCTTAAATTTATTATACTGAGATTTCTGATAAAGTTTATAAATAAAAGGAAAAATCCTATTTAATATAGAAATTATAACAAATGTTTTTGATGGATATACATATTTTTTATTTCTCTCCATACCTTTTATTATACATCCTGCAACATAGTGGGCAGACTGACTGGGGAAAGGTACTGGTGCAGTTTTTGTTGATGTTTTAAAGAAATTTGTTCTTGTTGCTATAGGGTATACAATCATTAGATGACAGTTTTTATCCATCTCAAATCTGTATGCATTTTGGAAAGAATCTACTGCACTCTTTGTTGCAGAATAAAGTGCATATCCAGGAAGAGGCATCTTTGCAACAGCTGAATCGGTTATAACATACATAAAACTATTATTTTTATTTATATTTTTCATCTTCTCTAAACAATATATTGGTGCAAATACATTTGTCTTAAATATCTTTTCTATATGTTCATAATTTGCCTCTTCAATTTTCTCATAATATGCAAAACCTGCATTAGCTATAAATATATCTATTTTATCAAACAATTCTAAAGCAAAATCAAATAGGTTATCTAACTCTTCCTTATTTGAAACATCACATTGATAGGGATATACATTATTTATTTTAGGTATTTTATCTACATCCCTTGAAACAGCTATTATTTTACACCCTTTTTGTGACATCATATATAAAAGCTCAAGACCTATACCAGATGATGCCCCTGTTAATATAATATTTTTACCCATTAAATTCATAATTTCATCCCCTCTATTTCAGCCTTTGGAAACACAATATTAAAATCAGTAACTTTAATAACAGCAATTGGTTTGTAGTATTGTATATTAGGAAAATATTTTTCATTAATTTCTATTTGTTCTATCCTTGCAAAACTCCCCTTACCGCTGCCATAAAAATTTGTGTAATATAATTTGTCCTCTTGTTTTTGAACTAATGGAAATGGTAAAAGTTTTGTATTTACAGGAAACTTCATTTTCCCATCCTTAAAAGTTATTTTTAATATCCTTTCTTCTCCCTTTGAAAATTCTACTTGACTCACATTCCCATTTTGTTTTATGTTGCAATCCGCAATCTCCTTTGGTATAGCCCAATTCCTTATTCCATTTACTACGCTTTCTTGTGTTGTTACATATATTTTTGATATGGTATTTAATTTTTTACCATTGAATTTAAATTTGCCTGGTATAAAAAGAAGTTCCCTATACGGCCCTACATCCGACTCCTTGTAGTCCACAATCATAACACACCCTAAACCACCACAGGGACAATCCTTTAAAAAATCCTGTGAAAATATGTGATTCTTTATAAAGCTTTTTTTAAATTTATAGAGCAATATATACCCATCACCCTTTAAACTCCAAGGTGCCTCCTTATACATAAAAACCACCCCTTACACCAACTATTTAATAATTATTATATAACATTTTTTACTAAAATTGTATTAACAATTTGTGTACATAAGTACAATAACACCCAGATAATTTTAAGCATAAGGTAGCTCCAATTGTTGAGAACCCACTTGTTCGCTAAAGTATGAAAAAGCCCTATGAAAGGATTTCAACAGGCTCTTTCGTTAGCTTTAGCAATCCTTAGCTTTTCGACTTTGAAAAAGTCCGTAATTTGGCACAGGACGTGCCGAGCCGAGCGGCCATCAGAACGATGGCATCGCGAGGGTAGGACTTTTTCAAACAAAGAAAAGCTTAGAATTGCTTAGTAAAATGAACGAATGCCTAAAAATCCTCCATAGGGCTAATCAATATATATCTTTTTCCAAAGCCTGAGCTACTATTTATAGCATAAAGTAGCTTTTAATATTTTTATAAATTATAAACATCATAATCCCCTCTATTTTCCATAACCTCAATAACAGCCCTTAGGGTGTCAAGCGAAGTTAATACTCTAATGTTTCTCTCTATTGCTCTTCTTCTTATTTTAAATCCATATCTTTCTAAATCATTACCCTTTGTCGGTGTATTTATAACTAAATTTATATTTTCTCTATCTATAAAGTTAAGTATGTCATCGTCCTTTACCAATCTTACCTCTATTCCTCCACTATTTAATGCCCTATAAGTTCCATCTGTTGCATAGATTTCACACCCTAATTTTTTCAATCTCTTGGCTAAATTGATAAATTCATATTTATCATAATCATTTACTGATGCAAATATATTTTTAATTTTTCTTATATCTAAACCTACACCTAAAAATCCCTTGTAAAGGGCTTCGTTTAAGCTTCTTCCCACACCTAAAACCTCTCCTGTGGATTTCATTTGAGGTCCTAATGCAATTTCAGCATTCTTAAGTTTTTCGGTTGAGAAAACAGGAACCTTTACTGCAACAATTTCTGCTTCTTTATATATATTCACTCCATATCCTATATCCTTTAATTTTTCCCCAAGCATTACTCTTGTTGCAACTTCAACAATCGGAACTTTTGTAACCTTGCTTATAAAAGGAACTGTTCTTGATGCCCTCGGATTTACCTCTATAACATATAGCTCATCTTGATGCTCTATAAACTGTATATTTAGCATTCCTTTAATGCCTATTGCCTTTGAAATCTTTTTTGTATATTCTAAAACCTTCTCCTTTATTTTTTGTGAAACACCCTGCGTTGGATATATTGTTATACTATCTCCTGAATGGACACCTGCACTTTCTAAATGTTCCATTATCCCCGGAATTAACACATCTTCACCATCTGAAATTGCATCAACCTCAATCTCTCTTCCACAAATATATTTATCAATAAGTACAGGGTTTTTATTATCCCTTTCAAAGGCAGACATTAAATAGAATTTAAGTTCATCTTCACTCCTTGTTATCTCCATACCCTGTCCACCAAGCACATAGGATGGCCTAACTAAAAGAGGAAAACCTATTTCTTTTGAAGCCTTTATTCCTTCCTCTACTGACCACACTGCCCTTCCCTTTGGCCTTTTTATATTTAGCCCTTCAAGAAGTTCATCAAACCTTTCCCTGTCCTCTGCTAAATCTATCTGCTCCGATGAAGTTCCAAGTATTGTTATTCCCCTTTTATCTAAATATTTAGCAAGCTTAATAGCAGTCTGTCCTCCAAATTGAAGTATTACTCCATAGGGTTTCTCCTTTTCTATAACATTTAAAACATCTTCTTCTGTTAAAGGCTCAAAATACAATTTATCCGAGATATTAAAATCAGTGCTTACTGTTTCAGGGTTGTTATTTATTATTATAGTTTCAAAACCAAGCCTTTTTAATGCAAGTACACAGTGAACTGAGGAGTAGTCAAACTCTATACCCTGACCTATTCTAATTGGGCCTGAGCCTATTACTACAACTTTTTTATTATTTGTAACTATCACTTCATCAAAGTCCTCATAGGTTGAATAGTAATATGGAGTTTCTGCTTCAAATTCACCTGCACAGGTATCCACCATCTTGTAAGCTGGATTTATGTTCCATTCTCTTCTTAAATTCTTTATCTTTTCTACATCTTCATTTAAAAATTCGGCAATTGCTCTATCAGAAAAACCAATCTTTTTATATTCAATTAATACCTCTCTATTTATATCCCTTAAACTTAACTTCTTTAATTTTTCTTCTTTATCAACTATATTCTTAATCTTATATATGAAAAACTTATCTATCTTTGTTATGTTTGAAATTTCTGTAGCATCTATGCCCCTTCTTAAAAGTTCTGCTATTATAAATAGACCTTCATCAGTAGGCTCCTTTATACTTTGTTTTAATTCATCTATATCTATATTTCTGTATTTTTTAAATTCCAATGAATATGCACCTATCTCAAGGGAACGGACTCCCTTTAAAAGTGCCTCCTCAAAGTTTCTTCCTATTGCCATAACTTCTCCAGTTGCCATCATCTTTGTTCCAAGGGTGTTATCTGCTTGAACAAACTTATCAAAGGGCCATTTTGGTATCTTTACAACTACATAATCTAAACTTGGCTCAAAACAGGCATAGGTTTTATTTGTTATTTCATTTTTTATCTCATCAAGGTTATATCCAAGGGCAATCTTTGTTGCAACCTTTGCAATAGGATAGCCTGTTGCCTTTGAAGCAAGGGCAGATGAACGCGACACCCTTGGATTTATTTCAATTACTGCATACTGAAAGGAATCAGGATTTAGTGCAAACTGAACGTTACATCCTCCCTCAATTCCAACTGCATTTATTATATCAATAGCTGCAGTTCTTAACATCTGATATTCTCTGTCTGATAATGTTTGGCTTGGTGCAACGACTATGCTGTCTCCAGTGTGCACTCCAACAGGGTCTATATTTTCCATATTGCAAACTGTTATACAATTTCCCTGACTGTCGCGTATAACCTCATACTCTATTTCCTTCCATCCCTTTACACTCTTTTCAATCAATACTTGCCCTATTGAACTTAGCTTTAATCCTGTATCTAAAATTTTCTCTAACTCCTCTTCATTTTCTGCAATTCCACCACCTGTCCCCCCTAATGTATAGGCAGGTCTTACTATTACAGGGTAGCCAATTTTCTTTGCAAACTTTAAACCATCCTCAAGAGTTGTAACAATTTCACTATCAATTATTGGTTGATTTATTTTTTTCATAAGTTCTCTAAACAATTCCCTATCTTCTCCACGCTTTATTGCCTCAATCTTTGTACCTATAACGTTAACATTGTATTTTTGAAGTATGCCCTTCTCATAAAGTTCAACAGCTAAATTAAGGCCTGTCTGTCCACCCATTCCTGCAAGAAGTGAATCTGGCCTCTCCTTTTCTATTATCCTCTCTAAAACCTCTGCTGTTAACGGTTCTATGTATACCTTATCTGCCACCTCTTTATCCGTCATAATTGTAGCTGGATTTGAATTTACTAATACAACCTCAATTCCTTCCTCCTTTATTGCCATACAGGCTTGAGTTCCTGAATAATCAAACTCTGCTGCTTGTCCTATAACTATTGGCCCTGAACCTATAACAAGTACCTTTTTTATATCTCTATTAAGTGGCATAGTATCCCTCCTATAGTGCTAATTTTAAAAATTCATCAAATATGTAGTCGTTGTCTTTTGGACCAGGACAAGCTTCTGGATGAAATTGAACTGAATAAATTGGAAGTTTTTTGTGTCTCATTCCTTCGATTGTACCATCATTTAAGCTAATATGTGTTACCTCCGTATCTTCTGGAACAAGATCAACATAATATCCGTGGTTTTGAGATGTTATATATATTTTGTTCTTCACTAAATCCTTTACAGGATGGTTACAGCCTCTATGTCCATATTTAAGTTTTTTAGTTCTTCCCCCAAGACTTAGGGCTATTAACTGGTGCCCTAAGCATATGCCTACAATTGGTTTTTTATTTATTAATTCTTTTATATTTTGAATAACATCTTGCAGCTCCTCTGGGTCTCCTGGCCCGTTTGATAAAAATACCAAATCAGGGTTTACCTCTAAAATTTCCTTATATGATGCTGTAGCTGGAAATACGGTTAATCTGCATCCTCTTTTTATAAAGCTTCTTATTATATTCTGTTTTACTCCAAAATCATATACCGCAACGTGCTTACCTTTCCCTTCTATTTGATATTTTTGCTTTGTAGTTACCTTAAACACTGCATCCTTATTTGAAAAGTTTTGCATCATTTCCATTGCTCTATCAAAATTACAGTCTGCAGGTACTATAACACCCCTCATTGTACCTACATCTCTTAGTATTTTAGTTAAGGCTCTTGTATCAATCCCCTCTAATCCTACTATTTTATTTATTTTAAAATATTCATCTAAGCTCACTTCACACCTAAAATTGCTTGGAAATTTGCATTTTTCTTTTACAATAAATCCCTTAACTTTAATTTTTTCAGATTCTATATCCTCAAAGTTTATACCGTAATTTCCTATGAGAGGATATGTCATAACGACTATTTGTCCATAATATGAAGGATCAGTTAAAACCTCCTGATACCCTGTCATACCCGTATTAAATACTACTTCACCAACTGTTTCTTGCAGGTCTCCGAATGCATTACCAATGAACTCTATTCCATTTTCAAGTATTAGCTTTGCCTTCATATTTTCCCTCCTTTAAACCCTTTATAGGCTAAATTAAATCATTTAAATTAGGATAATTTTTAATGCACTATATTACCTAAGAATTAAAAAGGACACTCAAGAGATTATAAACACTAATCCCTTAAGTGTCCATTATGTTTCATAAAAATATGTTGGCAAAGCAATAGTTTTAATTAAATTACAAAAAATTGTCATATTTATCATACTCCTTTCTGGCCTCACGGGACCAATTTAAAGTGTATTTTTTAAAATTTTAATCTAATATAAACACGGTGTCAATTCAAAAAGAATTATTTTTTATTTTAAAATTTTTCTGAATATTGTTTTTCTAAAATTAAAAAAGAAATAATATTTATATATTGAGAATTTACATCTACAAAAGAAGGAAAAATAAAGTACGTGTCGAATTTTATTAAATTGAATGTTAATTTAGAAGGGGGAATCTTTATGACTAAAAAGAAATCACTTGCTGCGTTTACTTTGGTGGTTTTTATGCTTATCAATCTATTTTACTTTTTCCCGTCAAAGCAAACGTTTGCTCAAGGCAAAACAAAACTAATCATTCACTATGCAAAGGACCCAAATACCAATAAGGACTGGAACCTTTGGATTTGGCCTGCAGGAAAAGATGGTAAAAAATATGAGTTTACTAAAAAGGATGACTTTGGTCCCTATGCAGTTATAGAATTTGATGAAAGCTATGATAAGGTTGGGTTTATAGTAAGAACTGATGATTGGGAAAAGGATGTTGCAGAGGACAGATTTGTTGATAAATTTAAGGATGGTGTGGCTGAAATATGGCTACTTCCAGGTGATGCTGAAATTTATTATTCAAAGCCAGATAAGAAAAATTCTACACCTGTAAAGCTTAAAGAACAAACAAAGGTTACTGTTCATTATTATAGATATGATGGAAAATACGATGGATGGAACCTTTGGATTTGGCCTTTTGGTAAACAGGGAAAAGGATACAATTTTACAGGCAAGGATAGCTTTGGAGTTGTTGGTACATTTGTTATTGATGATACCTTAGGCATAGATAAACTTGGAATCATAACAAGAAGAAGTGAACCTAACAATGACTGGGCTGAAAAGGAATTTGGTGATAGATTTATAACTAAGTTTAAAGAAGATGGTTCTGCTGAAATATGGTTAATGCAAGGAGATGAAAGGGTTCACTACTCTATGGATACACTTGATTTAACACAAAAATTAGTTTCTGCTTCAATTGATGGCATTAGCACTATAAATATTGAGGTTAACTTCCCATTTGAAATTAATGATACCCTAAAGGACAAGATAACTATTAAGGATAACGAAAAAACATTTACAATTAGAGAGATAAAAGTTGACGAATCTACAAAGGTTGACAATAAAGCAAGAAGACTAAGTATAGTGCTTAATGAAAAATTAGCACTTGATAAAACAATTACAGTAGAATTTAAAGATTATGGAATAAAAACTGCAACCTTTGGTCAAATATTTAGTTCTAAGGAATTTGATGAACTTTACTTCTATTCAGGAAATGACCTTGGTGCAAACTACTCAAAGGAAAAAACAACCTTTAAGGTATGGGCACCAACTGCAAGTGAAGCAAAGCTTGTTATCTACTCAAAATGGGATGATAAACAGGGTAAGGAACTTGCAATGAAAAAGGAAGAAAAGGGCGTATGGTCATATACATTAGATGGTGACCAAAACGGAACAATTTATACCTATAAGGTAAAAATAGGCGATAGCTGGAACGAAGCTGTTGACCCTTATGCAAAGAGCGTTACAGTAAATGGCGATAAGGGAGTTGTTATTGATTTATCAAGAACTAACCCTGAAAAATGGAATCCAAAATCTAAGCCACAATTTAAAAATCCTGTAGATGCTATAATCTACGAGCTTCATATAAGGGATTTATCAGTTCATCCAGATAGCGGAATTAAAAACAAAGGAAAGTTCTTAGGTTTAACAGAAACAGGAACTAAAACAAAGAAGGGAACACCTACTGGACTTGATTATATTAAAAGTTTAGGGGTAACCCATATAGAAATATTGCCAATGTTTGATTTTGCATCAATTGATGAAACTTCAACAAAACCTCAATTTAACTGGGGATATGATCCTAAAAACTACAATGCACCAGAGGGAAGCTACTCAACTGACCCATATAACCCAATATCAAGAGTGTCTGAGCTTAAGACTATGGTTCAAACACTACACGACAATGGTTTAAGGGTAATTATGGATGTAGTTTACAACCATATGTACAGTGCTGAAGCTGCTAATTTTAACAAACTTGTACCAGGATACTTCTTTAGGACTGATGCATCAGGTAAACTCACAAATGGTTCTGGATGTGGAAATGATGTTGCTTCTGAAAGAAGTATGGCAAGAAAATTTATAGTTGAATCTGTTGTTTATTGGGCTAAGGAATATAACGTTGATGGATTTAGATTTGACCTAATGGGACTTTTAGATATTGAAACTATGAATACAATAAGAGCTGAACTTGATAAAATAGACCCATCTATATTAATAATAGGAGAAGGTTGGAACCTCTCAACAGCACTTGATGACAGCCTAAAGGCAAACCAAAAGAATGCTGCAAAGATGCCAAGAATTGCCCATTTTAATGACACTATAAGAGATGGAATAAAGGGAAGCGTATTTAACCACAACGAACCTGGATTTGTTAATGGAAGTCGTTCTTCACAATTTAAAGTTATGTCTGGTATTGTAGGCGGAATAGATTATTCAAGTGGAATAAGTACTTGGGGTAATATTGAACCTGTTCAGTCTGTTGTTTACTGTGAAGCCCACGACAACAATACCCTGTACGATAAACTAAAGTTTACTAATCCAAATGCATCTGAAGAAGAAATAAAAGCAATGCATAAGCTCGCTGGTGCTATTGTTCTAACATCACAGGGAATTCCTTTCCTACACGCAGGACAAGAGTTTATGAGAACAAAACAGGGAAATGACAACAGCTACAATGCAAGTGATGAAATAAACAGACTTGACTGGGATAGAAAAGACCAAAACATTGATGTAGTTGAATATTATAAAGGATTAATAGAGCTTAGAAAAAATCACCCTGCATTTAGAATGCCAACTGCTGAAATGATTAAAAAACATCTTGAATTTTTAGATACACCAACAAATGTTATCGCATATACTCTAAAGGACAATGCAAACGGAGATAAGTGGAAGAATATTGTAGTTGCCTTCAATGGAACTGAAAAAGAACAAAAGATTACTCTTCCAAGCCGTGGAAAATATTGTGTTGTTGTAAACGGACAAAAGGCAGGTGTTAAAACACTTGAAACTGTAAGCGGTGGAACTCTTACACTTCCACCAAAGACAGCATATGTTCTATATGAAAAGACAACAAATTATGCACTAATTTCAGCAGTAGTAATTCTTGTTGGAATGTTAGGCTTTGTTGGATACCATATGTACAGCAAATTAAATAAGAAGTGATTAATTTAGAGCCCTACTTTTGTAGGGCTCAGATTGTTGACAAACCCACTTGTTAGCTAAAGTATGAAAAAGCCCCATGAAAGGATTTCAAAATGGCATATTTCATGAGCTTTAGCAATTATTGCTTTTCGACTTTGAAAAAGTCCGTAATTCGGCACAGGACGTGCCGAGCCGAGCGGCCATCAGGACGATGGCATCGCGAGGGTAGGACTTTTTCAAACAAAGAAAAGCTTAGAATTGCTTAGCGAAATGAACGAATGCCCAAGAAATCCTTCATGGGGCTAATCAATATATAACTTTTTCAACAGCCTGAGTCCTACTTTTGTAGGGCTCGTCTATTCATCATAAAAATCTAAAAAGGAATATTCCTTATCTCCTTTTTTCCAGCCTAATATACAGTCCATATTTACATTTTTTGAAGCATTGAAAATAGATTTATCAACATCATTAAACTTCTTTTTTAATTCCTTTATAAGCTCTTTAATTTCGTATCTCTTATTTGCTATCTTTTCTGCAGCTACCATACAAGCACAGTTTATAGGCCATATACCATTTGCTTTAGTAAACTGTTCTATATGTCTCTCCTCTATATAATACATTGGACGAATTAACTCTATCCCCTCAAAATTTTCTGACTTTAGCTTTGGCATCATTGTTTTAAAATTACCAGAATACAAAACATTTAGCATAATAGTCTCTATAACATCATTAAAATGATGACCAAGTGCAAGCTTATTACAACCAAGTTCCTTCGCCTTTGAATATAGGGCACCTCTTCTCATCCTTGCACACATATAACAGGGATAATCCTTTGCTATTCTATCTGCAACTTCAAATATTCCAGATTCAAATATTTTTATTGGTATATTTAAATAGTTGCAGTTGTCAATAAGAAGTGCTCTTATGCTTTCGTGATACCCTGGATCCATTGCTATAAACTCAAGTTCAAAATTAATCTTACCGTGCCTTTTTAGCTCTTGAAACAGCTTTGCCATAAGCATACTGTCTTTTCCGCCTGATACGGCAACAGCAACCTTATCCCCATCTTCAACAAGTTTAAATTCATCTATTGCCTTAACAAATTTAGTCCAAAGTTTATTTCTATATGTTTTAATAATACTTCTTTCTATATCCTTTAAAGGTTTTCTTTCACTAAAGGGAACTAATATAGGACAACCAGTCCCCGCAAGCTTATTTTCGCTCATTCTTATCCTCCTTTTTTTAAAATATCGTATTTTATTATATTTCACATATAAGTATTTATTCAACAAGTATTTTTGTGTAGACTTTGTTATTTTTTTAACTTTTTTTTGTTTTAGGTATTGATTTTTTTATTGGACTGTATTACAATGTAATTGTGAATTAATTAACAATATAACAGTTTGATTGATTCATTTTTTATTCAATGCATTTGTTAATAATTTAACTATTTAGCATAATCAATCTTCTTCAACATTATCGACATTTCTATTGATGTTATTATTTTAACAAGTGAGGTGTTTTTTATGGCAGTAACAAACAGAGAGGAACTACTTCAAAAAATCTCTGAAATAAGAGAAGCTCAAAAGAAATTTGCAACTTATACACAAGAACAGGTTGACGAGATTTTCAGACAAGCAGCAATGGCTGCAAACAATGCAAGAATATATCTTGCAAAGATGGCTGTTGAAGAAACAGGAATGGGTATAGTAGAAGACAAGGTTATAAAGAACCACTTCGCATCAGAATACATCTACAACAAGTACAAAGACGAAAAAACTTGTGGCGTTATTGAAAAGGATGAAACTATGGGACTTACAAAGATAGCAGAACCAATAGGAGTTATTGCTGCTATAGTTCCAACAACAAACCCAACATCAACAGCAATATTCAAGGCACTACTTGCTTTAAAGACAAGAAACGGTATAATATTCTCTCCTCACCCACGTGCTAAAAAATCAACTATAGAAGCTGCACGAATAATACTCGATGCTGCTGTTAAGGCTGGTGCACCAAAGAATATAATAGGATGGATTGATGAGCCATCTGTGGAACTTTCACAACTTGTTATGGCAGAATCTGACTTAATTCTTGCAACTGGTGGGCCTGGAATGGTAAAGGCTGCATATTCTTCAGGAAAACCTGCAATAGGGGTTGGTGCTGGTAATACACCTGCTATAATCGATGAGTATGCACATATTAAGATGGCAGTAAACTCAATACTTCTTTCAAAGAGCTTCGACAACGGTGTTATATGTGCATCAGAACAATCTGTAATAGTACTTGATGAAGTATATGATGAAGTAAAAAATGAATTTATAGAAAGAGGAGCATATATCTTAAAGGGAGATGAGGTTGACAAGGTTAGAAAGATTCTTCTTGTTAACGGCTCAATAAACCCAAATATAGTTGGACAAAGCCCACAAAAGATAGGTGAAATGGCTGGTGTTAAGGTACCAGACAATGCAAGAATAATAATTGCTGAAGTTGAGTCAGTTGAAATAGATGAACCATTCTCCTATGAAAAGCTATCTCCAGTTCTTGCAATGTATAGAGCTCATTCCTTTGATGAAGCACTTGATAAGGCAGTGACACTTGTTAAGCACGGCGGATTTGGTCATACTTCAGTTCTATACACAGATACAATAAAATGCAAGGATAGAGTTGAAAAATTCAGTATGGCAATGAAGACAGGAAGAACAATAATAAATATGCCTTCTTCACAGGGTGCAATTGGAGATATTTATAACTTCAGACTTGCTCCATCTCTAACTTTAGGCTGCGGTTCTTGGGGTGGAAACTCTGTTTCTGAAAATGTAGGAGTTAAGCATCTTCTAAACATTAAGAACGTAGCTGAGAGGAGAGAAAATATGCTTTGGTTTAGAGTACCAGAAAAGATATACTTCAAATATGGTTGCCTTCCTGTAGCACTACAAGAGTTAAAGGATATGGGCAAGAAAAGAGCATTCATAGTAACTGATAAGGTACTGTTTGATTTAGGATATGCTGAAAAGGTTACTAACGTATTAGATAGTATAGGAATTGAAACAAGCGTATTCTTTGAGGTTGAACCAGATCCAACACTTGCTTGTGCTAAAAAGGGTGCTGATTTAATGAGAGCATTTAACCCAGACGTTATAATAGCACTTGGTGGTGGATCACCAATGGATGCTGCAAAGATTATGTGGGTTATGTATGAACATCCAGAGGTTAGATTTGAGGATCTTGCAATGAGATTTATGGATATAAGAAAGAGAGTTTACAGATTCCCAGAACTTGGACAAAAGGCTATGATGGTGGCAATTCCAACATCAGCTGGTACAGGTTCAGAAGTTACTCCTTTTGCAGTTATAACTGATGAAAAGACTGGAATTAAGTACCCTCTTGCTGATTATGAATTAACTCCTGATATGGCAATTGTTGATACTGAACTTATGATGAATATGCCAAAGGGATTAACAGCAGCTTCAGGTATAGATGCCCTAACTCACGCAATAGAGGCTTATGTTTCAGTTCTTGCATCAGAATATACAAATGGACTTGCACTTGAGGCAATAAGATTGATATTTAAGTATCTACCTCTTGCATATAGCGAAGGCCCAACTAACCAAAAGGCAAGAGAAAAGATGGCACACGCTTCAACTATGGCTGGTATGGCATTTGCAAATGCTTTCCTTGGTGTATGCCACTCAATGGCACATAAACTTGGTGCAATGCATCATATACCACACGGTATAGCAAATGCTCTACTAATAAATGAAGTAATCAGATTTAATGCGGTAGATAATCCAAGAAAGCAAGCTGCATTCCCACAATATAAGTATCCAAACGCTAAGTGGAGATATGCAAGAATTGCAGATTACCTTGGACTTGGTGGAAAGACTGAAGATGAAAAGGTAGAACTTCTAATTAAGGCTATAGATGAGCTTAAGGAAAAGCTAAATATACCAAAATCAATAAAGGAAGCTGGAGTTTCAGAAAAGAAATTCTATGCAACACTTGATGAAATGGCTGAACAAGCATTTGACGATCAATGTACAGGTGCAAACCCAAGATATCCATTAATAAGCGAAATTAAGGAAATGTATATAAATGCTTTTGAAGGCAGATAAAAGATAAATTCCATATAGTTTTCATTAGTTTACCCCTATCCTATATAGTTTATCCCCTTGCATTATTGATATATAATAAAGAGCTAACAGAATAAAAACTGTTAGCTCTTTATTTATGCCTTCTTGCAAAGTCAACAAATTTAAATTTATCTGGTCTATGCCTCGACTCTGTATACTGAAATAGAGTCATATCTTCTAAGTAAACATAGTTTTTTACAACAACAACAACGTCATATCCTTCTAAATCTAAATACTTTTTATCCTCATCAGTTGCATTCTTTACAACTATCTCCTTCTTAGCAAAGGATATCTTTAACCCTAACACATTTTCAATATACTCATAAATAGAATTTTGGCAGATTTCCTTTGTAAATCCATCAGCCACCCTCTTTAAAATAAAATCCTTGTCAAGTATTATTCTTTTATCCTTTATTTTTCTTGTCCTAACTATCCTCCAAACCTCATCTTGTTCACTTATTTGAAGCTGTTTTTGAAGATATTTATCAGGCTTTATAACTTCAAGTTCCTCAACTATTGTTTGGACAGAACCGCCCATTTTACTTGCAAGTTCTTTAAAACTTATAAGGCCTGAAACCTGAAAATCAAACTTATTAATATCAAGAACAAAGGAACCCTTACCCTTAATTTTTTGTATATATCCATTCTGTTCAAGATGCAGTAGGGCTTTTCTTACAGTATCCCTTGATACATCGTACATCTGCATCAGTTCGTTTTCTGAAGGAAGTTTGGCATTTGGTTCATATTCTACCTTTTCTATTTTTTCCACAATATCATTATATATTATTAGGTATTTACTATTTTCCATTCTCATCACCAATGATATTGTAACACGCCTTACATTACTTTACAATATAGTAAACTACAGATTCATAAGGCCTTAATGTTAAATTAGATAAATCTAATCCACTATCCCTATAATTTGATAATAATATTTCTACTCTACCCTTTAAGTCTATTTCTCCTTCTAAGTTAACCTTAGTAGGCTCTCCATAGAAGTTATTTACAACAACAAGTAGCTCATCTTTATAGCTTCTTGCATAAGCAAATACGCTTTTGTGCTCTACACAAAGTGGAATATACTCACCGTATGCAACAACGTCATACTCTTTTCTTATATTTATAAGATTTCTATAATGGTTTAATATTGAATCAGCATCATTTATCTGAGCTTCAACGTTTATTTCTTTAAAATTATTTGAAACTGATATCCAAGGTTGTCCATCTGTAAAACCAGCATTCTCACTATCATCCCACTGCATTGGGGTTCTTGAGTTGTCCCTTGACCTTTCCATTATAATTTTCATTACTTCATCTTCAGCCATTCCCTTTTCTTTTAGTATTCTATAATAGTTTATAGATTCAACATCCTTATAGTACTCTATTTTATAAAAATATGGATTTGTCATACCTATTTCTTCACCTTGGTATATATATGGGGTTCCCCTTAGCATATGGATTGAGGTTGCAAGCATCTTGGCCGATTCTTTATGGTATTTATTATCATCTCCAAATCTTGAAACAACTCTTGGTTGGTCGTGGTTACACCAAAACACTGCACTCCAGCCATTACCTTTCTGCATACCAGTTTGCCATTCATTAAATATCTTCTTTAGCTCTTTAAAATCAAAATCCATAAGAGCCCACTTATCACCATTTTTATAATCTACCTTTAAATGATGAAAATTAAATACCATTGAAAGTTCTTTTTCTTCTGGATTTGTGTATTTTATGCAGTTATCAATTGAAGTAGATGACATCTCTCCTACTGTAATTATATCATCATATCTACCAAATGTATTTTTGTTAAGTTCTTTTAAGTATTTATGAATGTTTGGGCCATCAGTATAAAATCTTCTTCCATCTCCTATTAAATCATCCTCAAATACTGCTGGTTTTGATATAAGGTTTATAACATCAAATCTTAGTCCCTTTACTCCCTTTTGTAGCCAAAAGTTTACTATTTCATATACATATTTTCTTACCTCTTCGTTATCCCAATTTAAATCCGCCTGGGTTACATCAAACAAGTGTAGGTAATATTCCCCAAACTTTTCTACATATTCCCAAGCACTTCCTCCAAACTTAGACTGCCAGTTTGTTGGTTTTTCTTTAAATATATAAAAGCCTTTATACTTTTTATCACCTTTAAGAGCTCTTTTAAACCACTCGTGTTCTGTCGAAGTATGGTTTAAAACCATATCAAGCATTATACCAATATCCCTCTTTTGTGCTTCCTCAACTAAAGTTTCGAAATCCTCCATCGTTCCAAATCTACTATCTATATTATAATAATCTGCAACATCATACCCATTATCCCTTTGGGGTGAAACATAAAAAGGAGTTAGCCATATATAGTCAACCCCTAAAAACTTTAAATAGTCAAGTTTCTCAATGACACCCCTTAAATCTCCAAAACCATCTCCATTTGAGTCTTTAAAGGATTTTGGGTAAATTTGATATACAACACTCTTTTTAAAGTCCTTCATCTCGTCACTCCTATTCTTTAATTTTTTTTAACACAATTGGGCTGTTTTGAAAACAGCCCAATTGTGAATTTTAAATTAGGGGAAAGTCTATTCAACATTATTACTTGTTATCCTTAACAAGAATATTATTCTTCTTAAACAGTACTGTAAGCATAAATGGAACTATAATTGCAATTAGCATTGCTATAAAGAACTTAAACATAAATTGTGGCTTTATTGAAAGGATTCCTGGAAGTCCTCCAACACCAATTGAGTTTGCTAAAACACCAGTTCCTACTGAAAATACTGCTGCAATTGATGAACCAATCATTGCTGCAAGGAATGGATATACATATTTTAAGTTGATACCAAACATTGCAGGTTCAGTTACTCCAAGGTAGCAGGATATACAAGCTGGAATTGAAACTTGCTTTTCTTCTTCATCGTGCTTATTTAAATAGATAATTGCAAGTACTGCAGAACCTTGTGCAATATTAGATAGTGCAATCATTGGCCATAGGTTTGTTCCACCAAGTTCGCTCATTAATTGTAGGTCTATTGCATTTGTCATATGATGTAGACCTGTTATAACAAGTGGAGCATAAGTAAATCCAAATATTGCTGCAAATAGCCATCCAAATGCTGATGTAAGTCCTGCATAAACAACCTTAGAAATTGCTGAACCTATTGCCCATCCAAGTGGTCCTAATATTGTATGGGCAATTAGCACTGTTGGAACAAGTGCAAAGAATGGAACTACTATCATTGATATATATGAAGGAACTATATCTCTAAGCTTTGATTCAAAGAATGAAAGTGTAAATCCTGCAAGTATTGCTGGTATTACTTGGGCCTGGTATCCAATCATCTTAACTTGTGCAAAACCAAAGTTCCATACTGGTATTTCCTTTGCTGTTGCAACTGCATAGGCATTAAGTAACTGTGGTGAAACAAGTGTTATACCAAGTACTATACCAAGTATTTGTGTTGTACCCATCTTCTTTGATATTGACCACGTTATACCAACTGGTAAAAAGAAGAATATTGCTTCACCTATAAGCCATAGGAAATGGTGAACTCCAGCCCAAAATTGTGATATTTCTGTTAAACTCTTTGTTCCATTTTCAAACATCTTAATATCGCCTATTATATTTCTAAAACCAAGTATAAGACCTCCAACAACTATTGCTGGAATAAGTGGTGCAAATATTTCACCAAGGTGTGATATAAGTCTTTGAATTAGACTCATATTTTGTCTTGCTGCCTTCTTTGCTTCATCCTTGCTAACACCTTCTATACCTGCATATCTTACAAACTCATTGTAGAAAACAGCAACTTCGTTTCCAATGATTACTTGGAACTGTCCTGCTTGAGTGAAGGTTCCCTTAACAACCTTCATAGCATCAATCTTTTTTACATCTGCCTTCTTTGGGTCATTTAAAACAAATCTCATTCTTGTTGCACAGTGGGATACTGCTGCTATATTTTCTTTTCCTCCCACGTACTCTAAAAGTTCTTTTACATCATTTGCAAATTTACTCACTTTTGTTCCCCTCCATCCTAACTTGTACGTACAACTTTATTTTCATTTATATAATATCATGTACGTACAAGTTAGGCAATAGTTTTTTGAAAATTTTAAGAAAAATTAAATAAGAAAAGATAAGGTGATAAGCACCCTATCTTTTCTTATTTTTATTAAATCGCATTTAGGCCTGCTATATTTAACAAATTCCAAGGTTTATTGAAATGAGGTTGGAAGAAGAAATCGGTAAAGGCTAAATCCTCAATTGTCATTTCATTTTGTATAAAAACAGACATTGTATTCATAAGTGGTGTCAAATCGTGTTTTGATAGTATCTGTGAACCAAGTATTCTTCCTGTATCACTTTCATAAACTACTTTAAGTTTTGCCTTTTCATATGTTGGCATAAACTCTGGTCTATAATTGTCTTCTATTGTAACAGATTGTATATTTAGTCCCTTTTGTTTTGCAATCTCTTCTATTAATCCCGTTGATGCAATATTATAATCATATATCTTAATACCCGATGTTCCTTGAGTTCCTCTCCACTTTATACTTCTGTCTACAAGATTTCTTGCAGCCAATGTTCCCATTCTTACTGCATTTGTTGCAAGCGGTATATATTCATATGACTTAGTAGGATTATACCAAACTGCTGCACAGTCCCCTGCTGCAAAAACATCTTCCCTTGATGTTCTCATATATTCATCTACAATTATTGCTCCATTTGAAAGCATATTAAGTTTACCTTTAAACATTTCAGTTGAAGGTTTAAATCCTACACATACTATAACAACATCTGCATCATATTCACCCTTATCAGTTATAACCCTTTTTACCTTTCCATCTTCACCTTCAAACCTTACTACTGTTTGAGATAAAGCTAAATTAATATCGTGTTTTTTAATTTCTTCTTCTGCTATATCTGTGAATTCCTTGTCCAAATACTTACTTAATATTCTCTCCTGCGTATCAATTAAAGTTACATTCTTTCCTTTTTCTCTAAAAGCCTCTACAAGCTCTACCCCAATATATCCTGCCCCAACAACAACTACATTTTGAACCTCTTTTACTTTTTCTATTATATCGTTGGCGTGATAGTAATTCTTAGATAGCAGTATATTTTTTAAATTAAAGCCCTCAATCTTAGGAAGAATTGGCCAAGAACCTGTAGTTATTATTAACTTATCATAAGAATCTGTAAACTCTTCACCTGTTTTTATATCTTTAACCCTTACCTCTTTCTTGTCAAAATCAACATCTAATACTTCGTGCTGCATTTTCGTATCTACACCAAGACTCTTTAAATGTTCTGGAGATGAATAAAATAGCCCCTTAACATCCTTTATAACGCCACCAACATAAAGAGCAATTCCACAGGATAAAAAGGAAATAGTATCATTTCTTTCATAGACGGTTATTTTAGCATCCTTGTAAAGCTTAGATGTGTTTATTGCGGCTGCTGTACCAGCGTGGGTACAACCAATTATTATAACCTTCATAATATTCACCCCTTAAAAATATCTTACTTTAATTTTATATTATTTAATAATAATTATCAATAGAATATTTATATCTTTTTATACCTAAAAAAATCACCATATATAATATGTTTATATATGGTGATTTTTATGTAAAAGTCTGGGGTGAAAATTATTTACATACCTTTAGCTACTCCAGTATTTCTATTTTGTACCCATTTTAAAACAAAATATAATGGTATTCCTATTATAAGTGCACCAAGGCCCCATAACATTTGTTCCTTTGTTGCTTTAGTTAGTAACCATATACTAACTATAACCGAAATTATTGGTAGTAAGCTGCCAAAAGGCATATTATAGGTACTCTTCATACCACGTTTTCTAAATACTATTACAGAAAGACAAGTTGGAATATATTGTGCAAATCTTGATATAACAGATATCATAGCAAGTTGTGTAAATGTACCTGATACTGCAACAGGTATTGCAAGAAGAACAGTTATAATTACAGCTATATAAGGTACGTCGTGCTTATTTTTCTTTGCTATATAATTTGGAAGTATTCCATCCTCTGCAAGTGCAACACCTGATCTTGGGGCATTAAATGAAGCTGCTATGTTTATACCTCCAATTGATAATAGGGTTGCAATTGCTACAAACTTTTCACCAAAACCTCCCATAAATACCTTTGCTGCATCAGCTACAGGTGTTGTACTTTCAGCAAGTGCTCCTCCTAAGATACCAACAGCAATAATTTGAACAAGAATATAGACAATTGATGCTAAAATCATAGTTGCTATAATTGCTCTTGGTATATTTTTTTGTGGTTCATCCATATCTTCTGCTGCAACAGCAATTGATTCAAAACCTGTAAAGGCATAGAAGATTAGAATAGCAGCTGAACCTATAGTTGCACCGCTTGTTCCATTAGGAAACATAGGAGTAAAATTTCCACCTTTTATAAAGAATAAACCTATAATTACAAATAAGATGAGAGGCAATAATTTAGCGACTGTTACAATATTATTTAAATATTTTGTAGCTTTTACACCAGAAATATTAACTAATCCAAGTCCCACCAAAATTGTTGTTGCAATTAGATTCTTTGCAATGGGCGTTGATGCTGCTGGTATAAATTTCGATAATGCTGTTGCAAATCCTACTGCCATTGTTGCCCAAGCAATGATGCTTATTGCCCATTTCATTATTCCAACTTCAAAACCTACAAATTCTCCAAAGGCTTCCCTTGCATATACATAGGGGCCTCCATTTTTATTAAAAAGACCACCAACTTCAGCAAAACATAACGCCATTGACATAACCAACAAAGTATCAAAAATATAAATCCATATACTTCCTGGTCCTATTATCTTCATAGCCTTACCTGGCAAAAGATATATTCCTGAACCAATAACACCATTAATACCTAATAAAACTATACTCCAAAAACCAAACTTTTTACTATCTCCCATAACTACTCCCTCCCTGCAAATTTAATGAATTCCTCAAACAGTTTTATCATATTTGATTTTGGATTTTGAACCATCATTTCTGGATGCCATTGAACTCCTACTACAAAATCTTTACCTTCAAGTTCTATTGCTTCAACTATATTGTCATCTGAGAAGGCAACCGCCATAAGTCTTTGTCCTAACTTTTTAACACATTGGTGATGATATGAGTTTATAAAGGTCTTTTCACCAAATATTTCATATAGTTTTGAACCCTTTTTAAAACTAACACTATGGGTTGGTGTACTTCTTTTTGCTGATTGTACGTGCTTAATATATGAACCTTCAACCTGCGATATATCCTGATATAAACTACCACCAAGTGCTACATTTAACATTTGCATACCCTTACATATACCTAAAATTGGTATATTTTTGTCCAATGCAAAATTTATGCTCTTAAGATAAAATTCATCTATTTCTGGATACGTATAGTCCTGATGTTTTGAAGGTTGTTCACCATAAAGTAGTGGATTTACATCAAATCCTCCTGATAATATTAGACCATCTAACAAACTTATTTGTTTTGCAATAATTTCTTCCTCCAAATTCATAGGAACAATATAAGGTACTCCACCCACCTTAATTATTGCGTCAATATAATCGTAATTAACATATGCTCTCTCAATACCTGGCAATATTCCTCCTTCCATTATTAGTATGTTTCCTAATACTCCGATTACTGGTCTCATCTTCAACGCCTCCTTTATATAAAAATAAGCAAATTTGATGCCAAATTTAAAATTTCTAACTTTTTTGTAATTTGAATAATATATTAGTCTTGTTATTCATTATATAAAATTCATTTATATATTTTAGCCTCATTACAATCAAAAAGAAACGGGAAAAAATAGACCTATTTTATCCCGTTTCTTGTCCAATTTAAAAACATTCTACCCTTATTATTAATTTTCGTTCCACTTCTGCCTATATTTTTATTAATCATTCCTAAATCATTAAGCAATTCTAATATTCCCCTTACTTCCCCTTCACCTATATACGATAATTTTTCACTTATACACCTTCTTCCAACGCCTTCACTTTTTTCTATACATTCAAGTACATCCAAAACCTTTTCAAGATTATAATTATTTTTTATAAAATCTAATTCCTTATCAAAATTTAGTTCTGAGTTTAAAATATATTGTGGCAAATCCTTTAATGCAACCCTTTCAAATTCCATTGCATTTAAATAGATAGCAATATTTTTAAGTTCCCTTATATTGCCTGGCCATCTATAATTTAAAAGTAACTTCTCTACTTCATTATCAAACTTTATATCTCTTTCAAGATAACATTTTAATAATGGCATTATATCTTCTCTTCTTTCCCTAAGTGGAGGTAAATTTATGGGTAATACATTTAGTCTAAAATACAAATCCTCTCTAAACAAACCCTGATCTACTAATTTTTTTAAATCTTTATTTGTAGCCGCAATAACCCTAACATTAACATTAATAATATTCTCTGAACCAACCCTCATTATCTGTTTCTCCTGAAGAACCCTTAAAAGCCTTGTCTGAAGCTTTAAAGGCATATCTCCTATTTCATCCAAAAATATAGTACCATTATTGGCTATCTCAAAAAGACCAGTTTTTCCTTCCTTTATTGCACCTGTAAATGCACCCTTTTCATATCCAAAGAGTTCACTTTCTAATAAATTTTCAGGTAGTGCAGCACAATTTACTGCAACAAAGGGATAATTAGAACGATTACTATAATTATGAATAGACTGTGCCATCATCTCCTTTCCTGTACCACTCTCTCCAGTAATTAATACTGTATAATCTGATTTTGAAATTTTTTTAGCTATATCTATACATTCCTTCATCCTATTAGAATATGTTATAATCATATCAAAATTGTATTTTGCATAAAAACCCTTTTCTCGTATCTTTTTTGATATATTCTGTTCTATCCTTTTTATATTTGTAATATCTGCAAAGCTTATTATATATCCCGATTTGTAATTTAAATATTTAATAGGTTCCTTATTGACACTAAAAATTTGGTTTCTGTACCTTATTATTTCACCCTTTATCTCATCCTTTTTAATTAAATTATCTATTTCTTCATTATTAAAAATTAAACTGCTACCTATTTTAAAGTTAAATAAATTATTAAAAGAACTGTTAGTTAAAACAACCTTTTCCTCATTATCAACAATAGCAATAGCATCCTGTATATGTTCAATTAGAACCTCCAATTGCTGCCCCTTTATAAATAAGTCCATATATTGTCTTTTTATGCCCATATCCTTGCTTACAATACCTTCAGAATACTTTATTAAATTTTCTTCTATCTCTTTATCTTTTATTTCTAAACAATTAAATATTTTTAAAAATGTTGCTATATCAATACACCTATGACCTACATCTATTGTTGTTTCAATAAAATCTGGCACCTTGTCACTCTCTCCTGGCGTTATTGCCACCTTTACATCTTCATATACTTTATTATCCAAATAAGGTATTAGTTTTAAATGACTTATACCTATTCTATGAAGTAAGTTAACTGTTTCAATAGTAGTCTCTTTAGTATCATTAACTACTAAAACCTTTGTATCATTTGGGATTGCAGCAATTTTATAGATTTCTTTTTCTCTTAGTGTTCTTTCTATAACAATAATACAACTCTCTTTTGAAGCAAATTTTTGAATTTCGTACGCCTTTTCATCTATCATAACTAAAATTACATTATCTTTTATCTTTTCTCCTTCTTTTATTTCATATAAATAATAGTTATTTATATCAATCTTATTAGCAAAAACTTCATTTAAGTTTTCACGTAAAAACTCAGATAGCGGGCCTTTTCTATTTGTAACAAGTGCAATACTCTTCAAACCTATCCCTCCTTAAGTGCAGGTAAAATATAATAAAGCCATATTAGAAAGAATTTTTCATTTGCAATTTATTTTTGTTATCGAAAACTTTTAAAAAAAGTAAAGCATTAACATTATTTTCTTATACATATAATTTTATGTTATATAAACAATAAAATAAAAATCAATCATATAAAGCTTATATTGTGTTATGTTAATAAACAAAATTAACTTATTTATTCAAGATACCATTTAACAATACCATTAAAAAAGTTATAATATACTTAATATTTCATATATTGTTTTGTATATTATTGGAAATGTCACAATTCACCTGGGTGGCACTTTTGAGAAAAGGGGAGGATATAATGCAAAAACTATATTATGAAAATCCATATATTTTTGAATGGGAGGCCAAAGTAGTAAACCAAAGGGAAAAGGATAATTTTTATATTGTTGAACTCTCTACCACATCCTTTTATCCAGAAGGTGGTGGACAGCCGAGGGACTATGGAACAATCGATGGGATTGAGGTTGTTGATTTATTTGAAGAAAATGATACAATCTGCCACGTTGTTAACAAAAAAATTGAAAAGAATACTGTGAAGTGCAAAATTGATTTTGAAAGAAGGTTTGACCATATGCAAAACCACACTGGTCAGCATCTTCTATCCTCTATTTTTATAGAACTTTATAATGCTCCAACTAATAGTTTTCATTTAGGAGATGATTATGTAAGCATTGATGTAGGTTTAGAAAATATAACAGATGAAATGGTTAAAAGGGTTGAAGATAGAGTAAATGAGCTGATTTTTAAAAATATACAAGTAAAATCCTATATATTAGATTATGATGAAGCTAAAAAATTACCTTTAAGAAAGCTTCCTCCTACAGATTTTAATATAAGAATTGTTGAAATAGATGGAATAGACTACTCTCCCTGTTGTGGTACCCACGTTAAAAGCCTTGGAGAAATTGGAATGGTTAAAATACTAAAAACAGAAAAATATAAGAATATAACAAGAGTGTATTTTAAATGTGGTAGAAGGCTTCTTAAGGATTTTCAGGAAAAAAATTTAATAATAAATAATTTGAATAAGAAACTATCAGTTCCTCAAAATGAAATTTTAATCAAAGTTGATTCAATGCAAAATGAAATAAAAAAATTATCAAAGGAACTTAATCTACAAAAGGAGATTAACTCAGAATATATTGCAAAGGACTTAATAGATAATTATGATGGAGATATAATAACAAAAATATTTGAAGATAAAACGTTTGATGAAATACAAATGATAGGAAATAAAGCCTCTTTGTTATGTGATAAAATATTTATTTTATCATCTATACCAGATAAAAAGATTATACTTACACATAATGGAAAGATAAAATTAAATTGCGGCCAAATTTTCAAGGAAGTCTTGCCAAACTTTAATGGTAGAGGTGGAGGAGGGTCAAAATTTGCTCAAGGAAGTTTCGAAGATATGACCGATATCAATAATTTTATTGAAAATTTAATAGAAAAAATAAAAAAGGAATCTTTAACTTAAAAAGGACAGTAGGTTTTCCTACTGTCCTTTTACATCTATTGTCCAATCATCAACTTTAAATCATCATCTACGTTTGTTATTCCACCAATTCCAAAGTTTTCAACAAGAACCTTTGCAACATTTGGTGATAGGAATGCTGGTAGTGTTGGTCCAAGGTGAATATTCTTAACTCCAAGGTATAATAGAGCTAAAAGTACTGTTACTGCCTTTTGTTCATACCAAGCAATATTGTATACAATTGGTAATTCATTTATATCATTTAATTCAAATACTTCCTTAAGCTTTAGTGCAATCACTGCAAGTGAATATGAATCATTACATTGTCCGGCATCTAAAACTCTTGGAATTCCTGCTATATCCCCAAGTTCAAGCTTATTATATCTATACTTTGCACATCCTGCTGTTAAAATTACAGTGTCCTTTGGAAGCTTATTTGCAAATTCTGTGTAGTATTCTCTTGACTTCATTCTTCCATCACAGCCTGCCATAACAACAAATTTTCTAATTGCACCACTCTTTACTGCTTCAACAACCTTATCAGCAAGCTGTAGTACTTGATTGTGGGCAAATCCTCCGATTATTTCGCCTTGCTCTATTTGTACAGGTGGATTACATCTCTTCGCGTGTTCTATAATTTCACTAAAGTCTTTATTACCATTTTCATCTTCCTTAATGTGCTTTACACCTGGGAATCCTACAACACCTGTTGTATATAATCTATCCTTATATGAATCCTTTGGTGGTACTAAGCAGTTTGTTGTCATTAGAATTGGTCCATTGAATAATTCAAACTCCTTATCTTGCAACCACCAAGCATTTCCGTAGTTCCCAACAAAATGTTCATACTTCTTAAATGCTGGATAGTAGTGGGCTGGAAGCATCTCTCCGTGCGTATAAACATCTATACCTGTTCCATTTGTTTGTTCAAGTAATTGTTCTAAGTCCTTTAGATCGTGTCCACTTATTAGTATTGCTGGATTGTTTCTAACACCTATATTTACCTTTGTAATCTCTGGATTACCATAGGTTGATGTATTAGCCTTATCAAGCAGTGCCATAACATCAACAGCATACTTTCCTGTTTCAAGTGCAAGTGAAACAAGTTCATCTGCACCAAGTGTATCATCTAAAGTTGAAGCAAGTGCCCTTTGCATAAATTTAAATATTTCCTTATTAACGTGTTTTAAAACATAGGCGTGGTTTGCATACGCAGCCATCCCCTTAACACCATAAGTTATAAGCTCTCTTAGGGATCTTATATCTTCATTTTCTGTTTTTAATATCGAAACTTCCTCTGCCTTCTTTTGTGCATCTTCAATTGAAACTACAAAATTTACTGCATCGTGATTTAAACTTGTTACATCTATTCCTTTATTCTTAAGCTCTGTCTTTATATCATCTCTAATTTTTATACCTTCTAATACTCTTTCATATATAACTTTGTCGTCAAAATTTACATTGGTAATAGTTATAAATAAACTCTCCATTATAAACTTATCTACATCATCTCTTTGGATTCCATTTTCCTTTGCTGAAAGGTTTACCATTGATAAGCCTTTTAGTGTATACATAAGTAAGTCTTGGCTCTTTGCAACTACATCGTTCTTACCACATACACCTCTTAAGCTACATCCCTTTCCACTTGCGGCCTCTTGACATTGATAACAGAACATACTCATCTGAATCCCTCCTCAAATTTGTTTATGTCTTAATTATACTTGCTATATTTTGGGGATTCAGTGATTTATATCACATAAATAAATTTTTATATGTTTATTATAAAAAAGCACCGTAAATTACGGTCAGGCTGTTGAAAAAGTTATATATTGATTAGCCCCATGAAGGATTTCTTGGGCATCGATTCATTTNGCTAAGCAATTCTAAGCTTTTCTTTNTTTGAAAAAGTCCTACCCTCGCGATGCCATCGTCCTGATGGCCGCTCGGCTCGGCACGTCCTGTGCCGAATTACGGACTTTTTCAAAGTCGAAAAGCAATAATTGCTAAAGCTCATGAAATATGCCATTTTGAAATCCTTTCATGGGGCTTTTTCATATTTTAGCTAACAAACATGTTTATCAACAATCTGACCGTAAATTACGGTGCTAATAAACAAAAATACTATTAGTAAAGTATCTTAAATTTTTTATCTCCTTTTACATCTACTTGTTCTTTATCTATATCATCAATCCTTGAAAATCCATTTCCCTTTAAGATTAATTCTAAAAATTTATATATTTTTTCCTCTTCTCCCTCAACTTCTGCCTCAACTGATCCATCATCTAAATTTTTCACATAACCACTTAATCCTAAAGTATATGCTTTTGTATAAACAAAATACCTAAATCCAACTCCCTGAACTCTACCATAAAATTTAAATCTATACCTCTTCATAGAAACACCCCATACAAAAATTGAATAATTTCACATTTCACCTGGGTGGGAGACCTCCGAAAAAATCAAATTATTTTTAAAAACATACTATATATAGTTGCGCATATTATCTTTTATTCACTATATATAGTGGTGACAATTTTTAAGGTATCATTTTTTCGGAGCTCTTGGTGGCACTTTAGTTGAGTAAAGACACTATTCTTAAGTCCTTTCTATTCATTAAATCTATTAACTCATCTCCAACCTTTACAATTGGATATGAAACATTTTGTGGTGTAACGTAAACAATTTCGCCTGCTTGTCCATCACTTAAAATCACCTGCATTCCTATGTAATAGCTTGCAATATTATGTAAAAAGGTCAACAATATTTTTGTATCGAACTTAGTATAGCCCTCTAATTCAATTATCTTAAAGGCATCAAAGGGAGTCATCCTGCCCTTATAAACCCTCTCCTGCGTTAATGCATCATATACATCACATATGGAAATAATCTTTGCAAATAAATTTATCTTATCACCCTTTATTTTTAGAGGATATCCTGAACCATCTTCATTTTCGTGATGCATTAGTATTCCCTTTAATACTTCAAGGCTAATGCGAGTATCCTGCTTTGCTATTTCATAACCATACTGTGCGTGCTTTTTCATTATTTCAAATTCTTTTTGAGTAAGTGGACCCTTTTTATTTAATATTTCTTCTGGTATTTTAGCCTTTCCTAAATCGTGCATAACTGCCGCCTTTGTCAATTCTGTTATTACATCTTCTCTAAGTCCAAGCCATTTTCCAAGAAGCATACTGTAAAAGGCCACATTTAGACTATGATTATATGTGTATTCATCATAGGCTTTAAATGTTGATAAAAACTTAATCACATTATCCTTATTTTCCATTTCTAATTTTATATCATCTGCTATATTTGATATAACTCCATAGTCAAGCTTTTTACCTAAAGCTAAGTCACCTATTATATTTTTAACTGTATCAACATTTTTTGAATATTCCTTGCTTAAATTTTCAAAGGCAATATTTGAACTATCTAAATTTTCACTTTCAGAATAAATATGTATATTATTTATCCCTAAATTTCTTAGTTTGTTTATTATAAACTCATTTAAAACTGTTCCCTCTGTAACAATTACTGCTCCTGTTTCAGTAATTATATCTAATGCAACTTTATCACCAATGCAGCAGTCATTAATCTTTACAAATCTTTTTTTCAAGATACCAAACCCCTTTAAATTGAAAATATATGTAAGATAATTATAACATAAATTTTGCAATATATATATTTTTTTTAAATTTTAATATATAATCATTTTAGGGGGGATTATAATGAGTGGTACAAATTTTGTAAAAAGTCTATCGTATTATATATCTTCATTTTTATTTCTTGAAATTTTGTTTAAAATACTTACAAATATTCATTCCTTCAATTCTCTTTTTATTTATACAATAATCTTTTGCATTACTATCTCGGTATTTTTTTGTATTATATCTAATTTATTTAATGAAAAAACAAATTATATTATTTCTAAGATAATAGTTTTTATATTTTGCCTAATATTTGCAAGCCAATTTATATATTTTAAGATATTTAAACATTTTATACATTATATTCTGCTGCAAACGCATCCCAAGTAATTGAATTTTGGAGAGATATATTCTTTATATTAGGTAAAAATCTACATTTTGTCTTTTTATTCTTTATTCCTTTTTTTGTTTTGATTTTCTTTAAAAAGTATATTATTTCATCTAATAAACTATCAAAATTAGAGGTAATATTCTTAGTATTGTTATTCTTTTTATCACAAATAATAAACTCTTTATATATATATACCTCAAAAGAAAGAAGAGAATTATTGCTTGAACTTAAAAACAATACTAATTCATCAACAGTCACAGCTCACAAATTAGGATTACTTGCTTCAGTTAATATGGATATAAAAAAATTTATTTTTAATAATAAAGCAAAATCTAAATCAATAGAGACACTGAGTATAAAATTAGAAGAAGATAATAATACCATACAAAAGCCTAAAGAAGAAAAAAAAGTTACATATAATATGATGAATATTAATTTTGACGATTTAATTTCAAAAGAAAAAAATGCAACATTAAAGCAAATGCATTCATACTTTAAGAATTTATCTCCAACAGAAAAAAACGATTATACAGGTAAATATAAGGGGTATAATCTCATATTTATTACTGCTGAAAGTCTCTCTCCTTATGCTGTAAATAAAGATTTAACTCCAACTTTATATAAACTCGTAAATGAAGGATATAGGTTCACTAACTTCTACAATCCTATTTGGGGTGTCAGTACAACTGATGGTGAATACGTTGCCTGTACAGGACTTATTCCTAAAGCTGGCGTTTGGAGTTTTAAAGAATCCTCTAAAAATTATTTACCCTTTGTAATGGGAAATCAATTTAAAAAACTTGGTTTTAAAACATTGGCATACCACAATCATACATATACATACTATAAAAGAAATCTATCCCATCCTAATATGGGATACATATATAAAGGAGTTGGCAATGGGCTTGATGTTAAAAAATCTTGGCCTGAGTCCGACCTCGAAATGATGGAAAAAACTATTCCAGAATATATAAATAGTGAGCCATTTCACGTATACTATATGACCGTTAGTGGGCATTTACGCTATTCCTTTTCTGGAAATGCAATGTCTATAAAAAACAAAAAGTTTGTAGAAAATTTAAATCTCTCTGATGAAGCAAAGGCATATATAGCCGCTCAAATAGAATTAGATAGAGCCTTAGAATATCTTTTAAACAAACTTGAAGAAAAAGATTTATTAAAAAGAACTTTAATTGTAATAAGCCCAGACCACTATCCATATGGTTTAAGTGAAGAAACAATAGACGAACTTGCTGGTCATAAAGTCGAGAAAAATTTTGAACTTTATAAAAGTACCCTTATAATATATACCAAAAATATTGAACCTAAAGTTATAGACAAGCCCTGCTCAAGTCTTGATATTATACCAACAATATCAAACCTTTTAGGTTTAGAGTATGATTCAAGACTTTTAATGGGAACTGATATATTTTCAAACTCTGAACCTCTTGTTATATTCCAAAATAAAAGCTTTATAACTGATAAAGGTAGATATGATTCAATACAGAATAAATTTATACCTAATGAGGGTTTAAATGTAGATGATAATTATATAAAAAGAATTAAAAATATGGTTGATATTAAATTTTTCTTATCCGAAAAAATACTCGAACTTGATTATTATAGAAAATTATTTAATAAATAAGGTCGGAATAATGCCCGACCTTACTCATTTATATTCTCAACTAATTTTTTTATTACCTCAACTGCTTCTCTTTCGTCCTCGCCATCTGCCTTAATTACTATTTCATCTCCCTGCTTTACCGCGAGGCTAAGAAGCCCTAAAAGACTCTTTATATTAACTTCCTTATCTCCTTTTTTGAAGAATATATTGCTCTTAAACTTTTTAGATTCTGTTACAACTATTGTTGCTGGTCTTGCGTGAAGACCTGTTTTGTTTTGTACTATTGCCTTTGCCTCAACCATTTTGAACCCTCCATTTATTTAATATTAAGTTGGCTTGCTGCCTCTCTATCTAAAATTAAAGTTACATCAGGATGAAGCTGCAGTATTGATGCAGGTACATCTGGTGTTATAGGACCATTTACCATCTTTTCAATTATCTCTGCCTTCTCTTTACCTGATGCTAAAAGAACTATCTTTCTTGTATGCATTATTGTCTTTATTCCCATACTTATTGCTTTTGTTGGTACCTCTTCTATTGAATTAAAAAATCTTGAATTTGCCTTTATTGTATCCTCATCAAGCCTTACAAGATGTGTTTTTGCCTCAAACTTAACATCCGGTTCATTAAACCCAATGTGACCATTTTTCCCTATTCCTAAAATCTGAAGGTCGATTCCTCCAGCCTTTTCTATTTTTTCTTCATATTCTATACATTCTTTTTCTATATCCTCTGCCCTTCCATCTGGAATGTTTATGTTATTTTTATCTATATCTACATACTTAAACAAGTGTTCCATCATATAAAAATAGTAGCTCTGTGGATTTTCTCTATCAAGTCCATAATACTCATCTAAATTAAATGTAACTACATCTTTAAAGCTAAACTTTCCTTCACGATACATTTTTACAATTTCCTTATACATACCAATAGGAGTTCCTCCTGTTGCAAACCCTATTACACTTTTTGGCTTTAGTATTAGTTGGCTTGCAACAATGTCTGCTGCCTTTTTACTTAATTCATCATAGTTTTCTGTAACAATTATTCTCATAAAAACCCCTCCTATGCTATGCTGTAAATACAATTTTTCCCTCTACTATTGTCAGCATAACATCTATATCTTCATTAAAAATTATAATATCTGCATCTTTTCCATTTTGTATACTACCAATCCTACTATCTTCTTTAATTACCTTTGCTGGGTTTAAAGATGCCATCCTAACAGCATCAACTATATTTAATCCCAATTTATTTACAACATTATACACAGCCCTGTTTAAAGTTAGAATACTTCCTGCCAGTGTACCATCCTCAAGCCTTGCAGAAGTTTTATCTACAAAAACCTTCTGACCTCCTAAATCATATATGCCTTCTTCCATACATCCTGCCCTCATTGAATCTGTTATTAAAACCACTTTGTCAATTCCTTTTATTTTAATTAATAACCTTAAAGCTTCAGGATGAACGTGGATAAGGTCCGCAATAACTTCACTGGTTATATCTGTATTAAATACAGCTCCAACAGCACCCGGTTCTCTATGATTAAAGGGCCTCATTGCATTAAAGGTATGCGTTGCGTGGCTTATTCCCTTTTTTATTGCATTAACTGCAACTTCATAGTTGGCACTTGTATGTCCCATAGAAATAACTATGTCTTTAATTTTTGATATACTATCTATAAATTTAAATTCCTCATCTACTTCTGGTGCAACTGTTATTATCTTTATTACATCTATATAATCCATAATAAAATCATAGCTTGGAGGAATTATATACTTATCATCCTGTGCCCCTTTATATTTTTTGCTTATAAAGGGGCCTTCTAAATGCACTCCTAATACCTTCGCTCCCTTTACTTTATCTTTATTACTCTTTATATTTTCAAGTGCCATATATATTCTATCCCTTGACATAGTCATAGTCGTCGGTAAAAAGGCTGTAGTTCCACATTGTGCAAGTGTTTTACTTATATTTTGAAGTGCCTCAAAGTTTGCATCCATTGTATCACTTCCGCCTAAGCCGTGTATGTGTATGTCAATAAAACCTGGTGATACATAGTTACCTTTAGCATCTATTATTTCACAATCATTTTTATTTATTTTTTCTTCATCCACAATATCAACAATCTTTTCATCAAAAATCAAAGCTTTACCCTTAAGTACTTCACCTTCAGTTATTATTTTCCCATTGATTATTGCCTTCATTTTATCAGCCCTTCTTCATATTCTTTTAATGCCTTTACAATATATCCTCTGTTTTTTTCTAAAAGCCTTTTTGCCTCTTCCTTTGTAAGCCCTGTTTTTATCATAAGTATGCTAAGTTTTACATTATAATCTGTTTTATCTAAAATAGTTTCTATCACCAAATCATCTTCACCTGTTGCAATTTTAACTATTCTTTTTGCCCTCTCATATAGCTTTTTATTTGATGCCTGAACATCCACCATTAAATTTTGATAAACTTTACCAAGTTTTATCATTGTTCCGGTTGAAAGCATATTTAAAATCATTTTTTGAGCTGTTCCTGCCTTCATCCTTGTTGATCCCATTATAACTTCAGGTCCAACCTCAACCGATATTGCAACATCCGCATAGTCATTCATAATACTCTTTTTATTCATATTTACTGCAATTGTTAGTGCACCTATTTCCTTTGCATATTTCATTGCACCTATAACATAGGGAGTTCTTCCCGATGCTGCAATTCCACAAACAACATCCTTTCCATTTAAATTTTTTTCAATCATATCTTTTCTGCCAAGTTCCTCATCATCTTCCGCACCCTCAACAGCTTTAAACATTGCTGTATTTCCTCCAGCTATAACCCCCTGAACCAAGTCATAATCAACACCAAATGTTGGGGGACACTCTGAAGCATCTAATATACCAAGCCTTCCACTTGTACCAGCACCAACATATATTAATCTTCCACCCTCTAATAGCCTTTCTGCTATTAAATCAATTGCCTTTGCAATACTTTCCTTCTCCTTTTCAATTGCAAATGCCACCTTTTTATCCTCTTCATTAATCATAGTAACCATATCAATTGTACTTACTCTATCTATATCCTTTGTATTTGGATTTATTGATTCAGTTGTAAGATTTGCTAAGTTTATTTTGTCCATTGAATTCACTCCTAACATTAAAGTTCAAAACCAAATTTCTGCCAAGGTTCTATATAGTCTAATAAGAATAACTCTTCTTCCTTAATTCTTCCTACAACATTTGTCTTTCCTGAATTCTTCATATCCTTTAATGCTATTTGCAACTCACCAGCATAATGTCCATATAGTGACGTATCAATCAATATATCTCCTCTATTAATATCTGGTGTATTAAATGGTACAAACTCGTGTCCTTTATATTTAACTCTGCTCTGTGTAGATCTAATCATATATTCTGACACATCTCCACGGTTAAAGTGTAATTCTTCTAAAACTATTTTTCTTTCTACCTCAGGTATATCCTTAACAAGCTCTACCTCAAATTTAAGAATATCCCTATCAACTTTACTCAATTCCCTCATCTCATCTTCAGAAGCAAAGCAGTTTGCAATTATGACATCATCAATTAATCCTGT
Source organism: Caloramator sp. ALD01 (assembly GCF_000472625.1). Taxonomy (NCBI): domain Bacteria; kingdom Bacillati; phylum Bacillota; class Clostridia; order Eubacteriales; family Clostridiaceae; genus Caloramator; species Caloramator sp. ALD01. The sequence continues at coordinate 15,952 of NZ_AXAA01000006.1, read as the reverse complement.
AGCAAATAGATGCTTTGCTTGAATCTTTATTGGTAAATTTCTATGCATTTCTAATGTACATAATCCTTCATTAACAGGCCAAGGCCCGAAAGTACTGTTGTTTGAAGATACAAAAGCGGCTGTCCTTATACCTAATTCTTTAAATTGTTTACTACACTTTACAAAGTGACTATAGCTTAAACCTGTATATCTATGGGGATAAAAGTTATGACATGCAATTAGATTTTCTAAATTTGGCTTGTAGCTTAAGATATTTTCAATGTACTTAGTGCCATTACTCATATTGATTTCAATTTTCAATCCATAAGGATTAAATGTCATAAGAGATTCTTCTAATCCACTAAATCCCATATCAAGTCTTATACCATATACATTGAGTTCTTTAAAAAAACTTAAATCCTTATAGCTGATTCCCAGCTCTCCGAAAACTCTTGGACTTACATCTGCTATTACGTTCATTCCTAATCTATTGGCTTCATTTATGATTTCCTTAAAATCCTTTACTATTTTTTCTTTATCACCATTAACAGATAAAAGACAAGTAAAAACCCTATTAAACCCATATTTTGCTGCTAAGTTTAAATACTCTATATTTTCCTGTAAACTGGCCTTTTCAGGATATATTGAAATTCCTAATTGTTTCATATATTATTCCCCCTAAAAATTTTTTTACTTGGTGTAATGTTCCCTAAAACAACTCTTTGTTTTGCTCCTGTTGCCCCTCTTACATTCGAACATATTCCATTTAATGTTTCATTTGCAAGTATAGCAAACGCAATTGCTTCTTTTGCATCTGAAGAAAATCCTAAATCCTCTAATATAAAAACCTTGCAGTTTGGCAATAAATTTTTTATCATACTAATTAAAGTTTTATTATAACTTCCACCACCACTTATGATTACTTCGTCAATATCGTATTTATCAAAAATAAACCTTTTATAGTTTTCATATATTGAATACGCTGTAAAGGCAGTTACCGTAGCTATAATATCAACATCTCTTTTATTTTTCCATTTAATTAAAAGTTCATCGACAAATTGGCTACCAAACAATTCTCTCCCTGTAGTTTTAGGAGGTTTTTTTTGTATATATGGTATATCTAAAAGTTCTCTTAACATATTTTCAATTATTCTTCCCTGTGAAGCTAAATATCCATCTTTATCATATTTTACTCCTTTAAGTCTCTGCACAACTTCATCAATAATCATATTACCTGGCCCAGTATCAAAGGCAAAAACGTCATCAACTGTACAATTTTTAGGTATTACAGTAACATTGCCTATTCCACCTATATTTTGTAGTGCTCTATTTCTATCCGATTTATATAATATATAGTCTACATAAGGTACAAGTGGTGCACCTTGTCCTCCTGCCGCCATATCCATGACTCTAAAATTAGAAACAACTGTTGTTCCCGTCTCATAGGATATAACTGCTGGTTCTCCAATCTGAAGTGTTGATTTTATGCTTCCTTGTTTATCTGCTGGAATATGATATACAGTTTGCCCGTGCGAACCTATAAAATCTAATTTATGAATAGGGAAATTTGCTCTTTTGCATACCTCTTTTACTGCGTCTGCAAATATATATCCTAATTTGAAATTTAAACTGCATATTAATTCAACATTAGACTCCTCTACTCCACAGCATCTTTTTATCTCTTTTTTTATGTAATCTGGCATATCTAAATTAACAAACTCTATTAGTTCAACCTCTGTATTCTCACCACTTCCCTTTATTTTAACAAGTGCTGCATCTATTCCATCTAATGATGTTCCCGACATAAGTCCTACAGCATATTTACACATTACTATCACCAACCAATTTTTTATATTCCAAAAGAGCTAAATAAAATGCACCCTTTGATGATGGAACATCTTCATCTATTAAATTTATTTTATTTAATTTTTGCCTTAAATTCTTTTTAAAGTTTTCTCTAACTATATCAATTTTTGTTAAAACACTACCTTTAATCCCAATATTTACATCATTGAACATATTCAGTTTATTTGCAACCATATATGTTATTTCTGATAAATCATTAGCAGCATCAATTAATATCTGTTTAGCGTATAGGTCATAACAACTGCTTTCTACTATAACTGGAACTAATGCAGCAATACTTGCCTTATCAGACTGATAAACAAAGTCTTTGATCTCTTCTACCCTTTTAATGTTTAATTTTTTCATTATATTTAATGTTAAAGGGCTCTCTTTACATCCCATATCATACTCATAAACTGCTTTTTTTAAAGCCTTTAGTGCTATGTGATATCCACTTCCTTCATCACCTAAAATATGTCCCCATCCTCCGGCCCTTACAATTTCATTTTCTCTTTTGCCTATACTTATAGAACCTGTACCTGAAATAGTAATTATTCCATCTTCCCCTTTTAATAAAGACGCGTGTGCTATAACTGCATCATTTACTACTTTTGTCCTTACTTTAAAATAATCTTCTATTTTTTGTTTAATAATAATGCTATAATTTCCCACTTCAACTCCTGCTAAACCTGCACATATAAATATGCATCTAATCTCTCTATTTTTTTCATATACACCCTTTATACAGCCACCAATTGCTTCTATTATATTCTCTAATGCCTTTATTTCATCAACCAACACATTGCCAAAACCTGTGACATTTTTAAAAATAACATCTCCATTCATACTAAAGGCTACTGCTTCAGTTTTAGTTCCTCCTCCATCTACACCTATGATATAATGCAAACTATCACCAGCCTCTTAGTTTAATATCATTTCTAAAATATTACACAAATCATCATCTGAAAAATTAATACTAAATTTTCTTTCTATAAAAGATAGGTTCTCTTTTAGATAGTCATAGATTTCAATATACTTATTTTTTATTAATTCTATATTTTCACATTTCACTGTTTCCTCTTTGTTGATTAACTTTTCAATCAAACAACCTAAATGTATAATAATACCATTTAACTTATCCTCATCAATATGAATCTTAAAAGTCTTAAGTAAATTATCAAACATATTTACAATATAATCTACCAAATCACCTGACTCATCAATTTGCAAATACTCCTTAAAAACTATAGTTAAATTTCTTTTAAACTCTTCATTTGAAGTTGTATAATTAATATACCCTTTATAATACTGCTCAAATAGTGAATCAAGTGAAATATACTTTATACCTTCAATTTCTATTTTAAACGGACTAACAATCGCTTCAATTTCAGAATTTTTTCTAAGTGCATTTATTGCCTTTAGAAATTCTCTTCTATCTTTTATAGCTAAGTTAACTACATCATATTTAGTCCTATCAAATTTTCGATAGATTAAATCCTTAATTTTTTGTGCAGTTCCTTCCCCTGTTGTACATGCTGAAATTATGATGGGTTTATTTTTTTCACTAAACGTTTTTTCAGCTTCACCTATTTCTTTTTCTTCAGCCTTAAGTGAACTTACAATATCACTCAAACTTGCATTCATTAAAGCCATTCTTGTTGCTTTAATTACCATAAGTGTAGTAACCATATCTACACATTCTACATCTATTCCTGTATTATTAGAAATCATTTTATCAAAATATCTCAATGAACCCATATCAACTAAGAGTAATGCACCTTTTCCTTCATTTTTCTCTTTTATTATTTCTTCAATCTTTTTTAGTGCATCCTCTGGCTTCATTGAAAGTGGCATATCAAAAGCTAATGCATGATTAGTATTTAATAAATGATTTACTACCTCGACCATTGATGTGGCTGTGCTACTTCCATGCATTGCTACTAAAACTAATACCTTACCACTATTTTCCTTTATTTCTGCTGCAAAAAACATTGCAATAAAACCTATTTCATCTAATGGAACTCTAACATTAAACTTTTCCTCTAACTTTTCAGCAAGAGTCATTGCAATCTTAAACTCCTGTGGATATTTTTCTCGTATTTCTTCTAATTTTGGATTCTCAATCATTTTATTCAATTTAACTCTGTTTAAAAATGTATCGATATGTATGACTAATCCTAAGAATGTATTCTTTGAAATTTTTCTCTTTAACTTATACTCTGCTAAAGGTATAAATGATTTTATAAATTCAAATAAATCATTATTTATTAATCTTTTAACTTCTTCATCTTCATTTCTTAAATTGATATTTTTTAAATATTTATTTATATATTGTTCAACTTCATTTGAAACAATTTTTTTTATTTCATTTGTTTCTAATCCCTTAGATTTAAAATACACAGTTCTTTTTTCCATAAACTCATAAATACTTTGTGATAGAGTATATTTATCATCTTCAATAAAGTCTTTTGATATTTCATTTGTTCTGATTTTTAATTTTCTCATATTTATTTTGCTTGCAACAAGTAAACCTGCTTTTACCTTTTCGTTAAAATCATCAAGTGTAACATTTAAAACATCTCCACCAAACATACTTCTTATATAGGCCTTTGCACAAGCAATTTGTATATCACTTTTAAGCTCACCAATATTATTTAAGCAATCATAATTTAATAGTGCAGTAATTGCATCCTGTTCCACTTCTATTTTTCTATTTATCCTTTTTGATTCTTCTTCAAAGAAATTTTTTATTAACTCAAATCTTTCTTCAATTGGTCTTTCTCTTAAAGGAGGAAGTGAAATAATAACTGGTATTCTTCTTACAAATGTTTTAAGAAGAGTTGATTCTATATTTTCTGTTGTAGCCGCAATTATCATTACATTTATAGGTATCTCCTGAGTTGAGCCTAATTTTACATATCTTCCCTCATCAATTAATGTAAAAAGCATCTCCTGACCCTCTGGTGGAAGTCTATGAACTTCATCAAGAAACAAAATACCATCTCTTGCTTTTTCAATTATTCCATCTCTATCCTCTGTTGCTCCTGTATATGCACCTTTTTTTACACCAAATAAATAGGATATAAGAAGCTGTGGATTATTTGCATAGTCTGCACAGTTAAAAATTGCAAATTTACTACTATCATTTATCATCTTTGACTCTACAGCATATTTAAACATTATCTTTGCAAAATATGATTTTCCAACTCCAGTTTCTCCAACTATTAAAGTATGCAATCCCTTTGGTGGATAAACAATAGCAGCCTTTGCTAACGAAATCTGATTTTTTAAACTTCCATTATTTCCAATAATGGTATCAAACACAGAAAGGCTTTTATCAACTTCTTCCTTTGTTAATTTTTCTTCACTTACAAAGTATCTTACTGGCCTTCCTGATGATTTTTTAATACTTCCTTTATTAACAAGTCTACTAAATTCTCTTACTACATTACTTCTTTGCATATTCATTATTTGAGCTATTTCCTGTGCAGTTACCCCAATTACTTTACCTGTTTGCTTTTTTTGTTTTATACATTCTTCCTTAATGACATCGTATACCTTTTTATATTTCACACTAATCCCGCCTTATAAAATTTATTTATTTTTTTTATTTGCTATCTTTACAATACCTTTGTATTCATCCTTTTCTAACATTTGTCTTGTAATCTCAAAAAACATAATACACAATACAGAAGATGCAATCAACAAAATGTTCCAAATAACGGGATTAATTTTATTGAATAAAAAGCTTGGGACTATTAATACTAAGAATGCTGAAAAACCTATAATCCATCTATTCAATTTTATTTTTTTTATCATAAAATTAGTAAATTTAACTGAACCTACAATTAAAACTATGAAAAAGATTATATAAAACAGTTTTGAAGGCATCTATATCTCCTCCATACTACTTTTTCTCTTCTAATTTTTTACACAAGTTTACGATTTGTTCTATTAAATTTTTTTCTGAAATTGCAGTCATTAAATGGTCTTGTGCATGAACCATAAGTAAATTCATCTGTAGATTTTCACCATTTATTTCAGCCTGAATAAGTTTTGTCTGAGTATTGTGAGCAATATCTAATTCCTCTTGAGCCTTTACAAGTAATTCTTCAGCCTCTTTAATATTTCCCTCTTGGGCCTTTTTAACAGCTTCAAAGGCATATGCTCTGGCATTTCCTCCATGTGATATTATTTCAAAGATTTCATTTTCCATAAATAACCCTCCAATCTGCGATTTTAAAATTGAGTCATTAATTTAAAATTAAATTTTTCTATAAGATTTGTTGTATGAATTGAATATAAAATTTAATTTATTTACCAATCTAACTTGATTGGTAAATATTAGAGTTATGCTAAACATTTCTCTAATATTTTTTATATATGCACCAGGGTCAAACCCTGGTGCTTAAGTTTTACATATTTAAAGTTGATTCAGTAGCTGCAATTTGAGCCTTTTCTTCCTCAATCATTTTCTTTTCATATACCTTAAAGAATGGATAATAAATTACCATTGAAATTAAAATGTTTATTATTACCAAAATAACAGCTGATATACTACCATTTGTTGCGAAATATGCTCCAATTGGTGCCGGAAGTGTCCAAGGTGCATTTATTGCAAATCTTCCAACGATACCTATTGATACAGCAATATAAGAAATTATACCTATTACAAGTGGTGCAACTATAAATGGTATTGCAAGGATTGGGTTCATTACTAATGGTACACCAAACATCATTGGTTCATTGATATTAAATATTGCTGGTATTATTGAGAATCTACCAACCTTCTTTAGATATTCAGATTTTGAGAAGCATAGTAAAATTGCAAGTCCTAAAGTCGCTCCTGCACCTCCAATCCATACAAGCCATTGGAAGAATTGTTCTGGTGCAATATTTGGAAGTGGTTGTCCAGCTGCAAGTGCTGCTGCATTTTCTTCTAATAAAACTAACCAAATTGGTCTAAGTACTGAACCTATAACTGACGCTCCGTGAATACCTGCTGACCACAATAATGTAATAAGGAAAATTGGAACAAGTACACCCCAAATTGAGTTACCAGCCACACCCTTTACTGGTGCAAAGATATCCATAATGAATTTTTGTATATCAAAATTTAACCATACTCTTATAAACCATAGTACAACAATAATAACTGCTGCTGGGATTAATGCTTCAAAGGATCTTGAAACTGACTCTGGAACTTGTTCTGGCATTTTTAATGTAACATTGTATTTCTTTAAAATTCTTAAAACTTCGACTGCAAATATCATAGCAAGAATCGCTGCAAACATACCAGCTCCACCTAAATTACCCATAGGTAGTGCCCAACCAATAGGTGCCGCTCCCTTTATACCTGCTTTAGCCGCTTCTTTTAAAACTCCGTCAACATTTACAGGAATAGTCATCATCAAAAATGCTGCTAAGGAAAGAACTCCACCTGATACTCCGTCTAATTTATATGACTTTGCTAAGCTATATCCCATACCATATGCCGCGTATAGAGCCATAAGTCCCATTGTCATTCTAAATGGTATAAGTATTTTCCCCACATTAGGTGCAACAGCATCTGCCCAAGATTTAACTGGTGGGAATGCAATAATCAAGAAAAAGCTACCAACTATAATTAATGATAATGTTGAGATAATACCGTCTCTTATTGCTCTTAAATGTCTTTGTTCTGCCAGTCTTGCCATAGGAGGCATAAACTTTTCTTCAATCCATTTCAAAAACTTTTCCATTCTTTTTTCCCCCTCTTAATTATTTTTTATTTAGAATATTTTTTAATCTGTTCTAATACCTTTGGAGCCCCTATTGGAGTATATCCAGTTGGAACAATTAATTCTATTGGAACATTTGCATTAGCAGCTTGTTCTTTAAATACATCCATTCTATGCTTTACTTGTGGTGCTACTATTGCTAAATCATATCCCCCTGTCTTTAACTCCTCTTCGAATTCACCAGTTCCAACAGCTTTAATTTCAAGTGGAAAGTTTTGTTTGTCTGCTTCTTGTTTTATTGCCTTTACTACTATGGCACTTGACATTCCCCCTGAACAAACCATCAATACTTTCATCATCTTCCCTCCTATCTAAATTTTTTCATTTATACATAAGCAAATAGCGTGCCAAGTTGTAAATATATTGTATCTACTATACTTTGTAAGGTAGTGTATCAAAATCAAATTATTTGATACACTACCTTAATTAATAGTTGATACTAATTAAATGTTATCTTTCTTCTTTCTAATTAAAAGTAATGATATACCACATAAAATTAATACAAAACTTATTAAAACCAATATATTTGCATCTAATAATTGTCCTGTTTTAGGTAAATTTTCAATAGATTCATTTTGATTATTTTGTTCATTGTTTTTATCACTTTCTTCTGTATTTTTATTATCTTTATTCTTTAGTTCTAATAACTTTTCTTCAAGTGCAATCAGTTTATTAAGATTTACAATATTTGAATCATTATTTGCTATATTTACTAAGCTTCTTGCATTTTTTATAGCGTCTTCATCTTCTAAAGTCAAATTCTCAACATCTGGTAATGAAGCTATTGCATCTATTGCAGCTTGTTCTTTTGCATATTGAGTTGCCTGTTCTTCTGATACCTTTGAATCAATAAATTTTCTCATTGCTGCCTTCAGCTCATCAGTTGTACTTTCAATTAGATCTTTATCTAAATTTTCATCTTTTAAAATGTTAACAGCCTTATCAATTACAATTCTAAATTTAGCTTTTGAACCCTCTAAATAATTTCCTTGTTTTTTTCCTTCCTCTGCACTATTAAACAAATCTTCAGACATTAAAATTAAAAGCTTTAAAGGATTATTTTCTTGATTGTTAGTTTGATTGTACACATTAACAAGCTCAACGTTAGTATAATAAGTCATTAGTATCTTATCATATGTCCATCCTTTATCTGATAAGCCCTTTGCTCCATATTGACTCATTCCTACTCCATGTCCGTTTCCTCCACCATAGAAAACAACACTAATTAAATTATTATTTTCATCTTTAATCGTATCGAATGTAAAGAAGGCAGATGGTAATATACTATAATTCTTTAATGAACTTGCATTATAGTCTTGTGATCCACCTGTTGCCCTATATAAAATTACATCACTCCCCTTTGTATCTACTGCTCTTGGTCTTATGATAAATCTTATATTAAATTCTTTAACTATCTTATACGTTCCAGTAGTACCTACAATAACAAGTTCTGTTATGTTGCCTCCTTCTCCACGTTTAGCGACATACATATTTAGTATTTCACCTATTCCTTCTTCAGGTATTGGTTTGCTTATAAAGTTTCCATCTGAATCTTTAGTAAGTATAAATTGTGGATCAGCTTCATACCTTAACTTTATATTAGAATTTATTGTGTTTTGTAATTCTTGTTTACTCAAGCTTAGTTTCCATCTAAACCATGCTGAATCAGAATCATACGCCCTTAATGATATATTTTTATAAAACTCCGAAATTTCCTTTTCATCTTGTGTATTAATAGTTAATAATTTTGTATTATCTTGTGGATCAAATGTATAACTTCTGCCTATCAAATATGGAACTCGAATTCCTGGGAACATATTAGAGACTGGTTCTGACCATACTTCATGTTTTGCTGCACTATACCCTCCTGAAGTTGAATAATACCTTGCATCAACAAGTTGATCTCCATTTTTCATAACCATTCCTTTTGTTTCATTTACTGCTTGAGTAGCTGTTGGATTCTCGGGAGTATTGTTATATACTTGGCTTAACGTACTATCATCTACATGAAATCCTCTATCTGCAAATCTGCTGCTAAAATAATCTCCTAATGCATATGTTCTTGCTGCTACTGCTTGTGCCTTTAATGCTTCTAATCCAAATGATGCTGGCATTTCACTTGGTACAACCTGATATAAATACTTTTCAATTTGTATTTCATTTATTAAATTTAGTTTATCACCATTTTTAGATAGAGTAATTTCTAATGTTCCTCTGTAGGAAGGATTAAATACGGGGCTTCCTCTTCTTAATGTCGTAACAGTTATTTTTTCATCTTCATTAATAGGTTCAGCATATAATCTATTCAAAGTTTTATAAATTAAATTTCCGTTCTTGTATACTGAAATTTTCCCTTCTTCAACTTTGAAACTTATTAAATCATTATTTAATATATCAAAGCTAACATTGCTTTTTTTATCTATTAACTTAAATCCACTTGATGCCTTCATTTCAATATTTAAATAATCAATCAAATTAATATCTGCTGGATTGTTTACATCACTTCTTATTCCAATTCTTATCTTATCTATTTTTGTTTCTCCATCAATTATTATCAAATCAACTTGATTATTCTTATTTAAATATAAAGTTACATTTTCAGCACCAACCATAACATCTGATAAACTTTTTTCTATAACTTTATTATCAAGAATTTGATATACAAGTACATCTTGTGCTATATCAAGATATCCTCTATATTCAAGTTCAATTTTATTATTAATTATATCCTTCAGCATTATCTTTTCTTTTATATACTGCACCTTAGGATAAAATACTACTTCTGGCCTACTTTCATTATGCAACCTATCAAATGCTGTTACAGCATATACATATTGTTTATTTTTATCTGCTGAATTATCAATATAGGAATATTCCTCTTTATTGTTATCTCTTCTTACTATTCCAATAACATTAGATGGATTTTCTATATTTCCAAGGCTTTTTCCCTCAAATCTGTATACTGCATAATATGTTGAATCATTGTTAAAATCATCTTTCCATAATACCTCTATTTTGTTTTCGCCTAATAATTTGTATGAAACATTTTGTACTTTATTTGGTGCCTTATCATCAATCCACGGCATAGCAGGTACAAATGCTTTTGTTTTAAAATAGTCATTCTTTATCTTGTCTGTAACACCTAAATTATTTAATCTTAATTGTTTTAAACTAAAGAACGAGCTACCCTTTACCTCGTTATATAATAAATTAAATTTAAGCTGATTTCCAATTTCTTCAGGATTCTTCCAATCGTTATCATTTGAATTTATTTTATAATTCGCATGTCCTATATATAAGTGACAATTTGTACCCTTTACAACATCTGCCCACCAATCTACAAGTTCTCCATATGGTGCAGCCGTAGTTCCAAAAGCCCAGTAAATTTGAGGAGTAATATAATCAATCCAGCCCTCTTTAACCCATTTCCTTGTATCAGCATATATATCATCATAGCTTGCTGATGAAGTAAATGGTGTATGTGAACCTACACCTTCAGCACTACCTTCTGGATGCTTATCATAATGTCCCCAAATACCGAATGGACTAATACCAAACTTAACATAAGGTTTCTTTTCTTTTATTGCTTTTGATACTTCCTTTATTAATGTATTAACATTATTTCTTCTCCAATCTTTTATATCAGTAAAACCTTGTCCATATTTTTGGAAGGTTTCTAAGTCTTCATTAGCATCACCAAAGTAATACGTTACTCCATTTCTTGTTACTTTATATGGGTAAAAATAATCATCAAAATGAATTGCATCTACATCATACTTTTGAACAACTTCAACTATACTTTCTTTTATATAATTAATTACTTCAGGTTCCCCAGGGTTTAATAAAAGTTTACCATCAAACTTTAATACATATTGAGGATGCATTTTAGCCCAGTTATTATCTGCTAAAGTAGCTAAAATTTCATCTATAGTTTTATTAGGTTCATATGTATTTGTAACTCTGTATGGATTAAACCAAGCATGAAACTCCATATTTCTTTCGTGTGTAACTTTTATCATCCATTCTAATGGATCCCAGCCAGGGTCTTTTCCTTGCACACCTGTTAGATATTCTGACCATGGATTTAAATCTGATTTATAAAATGCGTCTAACTTTGGTCTTACTTGAACTGTAATTGCATTAAAGTTCAATTCTTCAAATTCATCTAAAATCTTAAGATATTCTTGTTTAAATTCTTCTTCAGTTAAACCTGGTCTACTTGGAAAATCTAAATTTGTAACTGTTGATACCCAAGCTGTTCTAAACTGCCTTTTAAGTTGCTGATAATATTTAGGTATATAAACATTTTGTTGGTGAATTTGAATAGGTGTTTGAGTACCATATTTATATAATGGTACTACTTCACCTTCGAAAGCCTTTACTTTATACTGTCCTAAATTTAATACGGAAAAAAACATTAAAAATGCCATTAACCTTGAAAGAAGTCTAATTTTCACCTTACTCATTATCTTCCCCCCTCAACAGATTTGACATTTATAAAGCAAATATCATACCAAAATTTATATAATTTAAAAATTATTGTTTTACAAGGAAAATAATATTGTTAATGAGTCTATTGATACATTTATAATTTATCTTTTGATACAATTAGCTCTTAATTTTTAATTTTATAACTAAATAAATAGTGATTTTGTATATTAATGTATATTTTTATAAATACTTTGATACACAAAATCACTTAGATTCCTATTAATAAATTTTAGATTATTTAAAAAACTAAAAGCCCCATGACTTAAAATCTCATAGGGCTTTTTAATTTTATAATACTCTAACAGTCTTTTAATCTTTATAGTGAATCCTCATATATCCTTCTTATTGTCTCCCTTGTTGCTGGAATTGGTGCCATACTTAAAAGTAAATCTAAACTTGGAGTATTCATTGCAAGGTCTGTTAACTTATCTAAGTCTTCCTCACCAAATCCCAAATCAGTTAACTTTTCAACAAGTCCCATTTGATTTAACCAATTTTCCATTGCTTCTGCTGCATATTCTGCCTCTCCTGGAACGCCCATCAAATCAGGTGCAATTGGCGATAATATGTCTGCTAAAACTTCTGAACAAGCTGGGTAAATATGCTTAATAACAGCAGGTAGAAGCATTCCAAGACCTAATCCGTGGGCAAGTTCTGGCTTTACAGCACTTAATGGATGCTCTAATGCGTGTGTAAAGTGTAATAGTCCATTATCAAAGGATATTCCAGCAATCATTGAAGCATATAGTAAATAGTATCTTGCTGTTAAGTCTTCTGGATGCATAAGTGCCTGTGGAAGATATTTTGATATAAGTCTAAATGTTTCCTTTGCAAGAAGTACAGAATATGGGTTAGTGGATTTTGTTGTTGCTGCTTCTATAATGTGGTTTATTGCATCAACAGAAACATAAAGTGTTTGGTTTCTTGGAAGCATTGTCATAAGTGCTGGATCATCTATTGAATAAAGTGGATATATACAATCATATGCAATTGCTGGCTTATATTCATTCTCTGGTATGCTAACAACTGCAAATCTATCTGCCTCTGTTCCTGTACCGTGTGTTAAATTAATAGCAATTATAGGCACAGCTTTATTTGGAGTAAACTTGTACTCATAAAGCTCCTGACAGTTCTTGTCTGGATATTCTAATAATATAGCAACACTCTTTGCTGCATCTATTGGGCTTCCTCCACCAATACCAATTACAGCCTTTGCTCCAAGTTCTCTACCTAATTGTGTTGCCTCATCAACTTGATGGGTTGTTGGATTTGGAGTAACCTTGTTATATAGTGCATATTCTATTCCATATTCCTTAAATGCATCAACAACATACTTCCAAGCCCCTGTCTTTTCATATGCACCTTTTCCTGTAACTACTACAACCTTGTCAATTCCTCTCTCTTTTAGGTCTTTGCAGATGTCAAAAATCTTCTTTATTGCTCCAACCCCAAAGAATACTGTTGTTTTACATCTAATTTCCCTTACTTCATTAATGGGCATTTTTGTTTCCCACAACACGTGTATCCCCCCTATATTGTTAATATTTTAACCATTTCCACATATTATTATATCAAACAGGATATTACTTTTCAATATTTTTCTGAATATTTTGCTTTTATCTTTTATCCTGTACTATAAACCATTCATCTTTATATAAAAAAGAAGCAGTTTATATACCTGCTTCTTCAATGTTGTTTTTATAAATCCTATTTACCCTAATAGACAGCAATACTGCAACTATGTATAAAATTAGACTCGCATAAAATGGGAATATAGGATTTAGATTGTACATATATCCCGAAACATAACCTGCTGGAATTGAGATTAGGGCAATAAATGCACTGGCTGCTGAGAATATCTTTGCCCTCTCCCTCTCACCAATAACATTATTCCATATAGTTTCTCTAAATACTATTGTAATTAAGTTGCCTGCCGCCATAAATACAATGCTAATAAATAATAATAAGTATCCTCTCGGCCTAACAAGTATTAAAAACAGTACTCCAATAGTGTTAAAAGCTAAACCGTAAAATAAACTTTTCTTATCACCAATTATTCTTAGCTTATCCATAAACACAAAATAGACTATCAAATTTACTACTGCTGAAATTCCTGGAACCATTGATGTTAATGATTCCTTTATACCTATAACATCCTTTAAATAGACTGATTGAAAATACAAAAACGACATTTGAAGTTGTCCTATTAATAAAATAAAGAACATAAGAAGAGTAACCTTGCTTTTATAAAAATACACTATCGCCTCTTTATAATCCCTTATTTTATCCTTAACAGAAAACTCGCTGTGTTCCTTCATCATCCTCTTACCTATTTCTGTTTCCTTAACATACTTATTTCTAATCAAAAACATTGTCGTCATACTAATACAGCCTAAACCATAAATTATCCTCATCGCATCCACAACACCAATTTTTTCTACTAAAACACCAGCAAGAGGAGCAAAAATTCCTGATGCTAAATTTATTATCATAATAAGGCTAAAAAAGTATACCCTTTTATCCTCTGGCGTGTCCTCAATGGATAGACAAGTCCAAGAAATATATGATATTTTATTGAAGGAGTTTAAAATTATAGCAAGCAGGAAATACCAATAGTTTTGGGATATTGCCCAAACAAACATCGTCATACTCCAACAAATAAGGTCAAAAACAAGTGTTGTTCTCTTTCTACCAAATCTATCTGTTATTGGGCCTGCTACAAAGGATGTAATTACTGCAAGTGCCGCTGCAAGAGAGTTTAAAAATCCCATCTGCACCTCTGTTACATTTAAATGTTTCATATAAAGTGGCTGATAGAAAAAAATCATTCCTCCAAAAACAGCCCAAAGAGGCTCCATTATTATACTATAATAGGCATTGCCATCTAAACCTCCAAGTAGCCTTCGTCTTAAACTTTGCACCTCATCCCCCTCCTTGATCTATAAAAAACTAACATTCTCATACCTTACCCTATCTTCCCTTTTGATAACCAGCCTCCCATTCTCAAAGGGCTTTAATAAATCCATTATACTTTTATCAAAGCCTTCATATAGGTATAATTCCTCATCCTTTTCATCTATTATAACAGGCATCCTATTATGAATTTCTCTCATATCATCATTTGGTTCGGTTGTTAGTATTGTTACACATCTTTTTATGCTTCCATCCTTGTCTTTAAAGTCCCTATAAATTCCTGCCAGTGAAAAAATATCTTCATCCTTTAAAGTTATTCTATATTTAATCTTTTTACCCTTTTCATTTTTCCACTCAAAAAATCCATTTACAGGCACTATACATCTTGCTGTTAAAAAGGCATTTTTAAAAAGAGGCTTATCTAATATAGTTTCACTTCTTGCGTTTATAACCCTTTTATTATCAAGCAAAAATCCCCACAAAAACACATCTGCCATTTTTTTATTCTCCTTTATTATAACAGGAAGATTGTCTCCTGGAAATCCTTCACCTTTTTTATATTCAAACCTATTATATTCTTGAACCATATACCTCTTCAAAATATCCTGAAAATCGCTCTCAAGAATAACTCTTCCACACATACTATCCCTCCTAAAAGTGCCACCAAGAGCTCCGAAAAAATAGTGGCTTTTAATGACGTTTTTTATAAATATTCAACTTAATTTAATAAAATGCATAAAAAGTTATTAATGTAAAATGCGTAGCATTAAAAATATATTAATATTTGTTAATTCAATCTATATAGGGCTTTGTTTTTGAGCCCTATTTTTATTATTTCCTCATTTTAGGGCGTAGCAAAGCTAAGGGTGGCCTTTTGCTGCATAATTAAGTTGACCATCCTTACTATATTACACGCAGTGTTTGCTAAAATAATATGTATTTTA
>NZ_AXAA01000053.1:0-5687 GCF_000472625.1 Caloramator sp. ALD01 | reverse complement strand
ATAAGAAAAAGTTGCTACAGAAGTAACTTTGGTATCATTAAATTTTGCTTTCATGTTTAAAAATCTAATTTTCCTCTTTAAATTTTTTTGATTTTGTTGTAAACTATTCATAGAAATCACCCTTTTGTGTTTTGGTTTTGCAATTATATTTTAACACTAAAAAGGGATGATTTCTTTTAATTTTTTTGAACAAAAAATTCTTTAATTTCAATGCCTTTCGGCATCACTTGCCGAATTCAAGTTATATATTTTATTGTATAATCATTTTTATCAACATATTTACTATTCTCTTCAACACCTAAAATATTAATTATTTTCATAATTAACATCTCCTAATTAAAAAATA
Organism: Caloramator sp. ALD01; assembly: GCF_000472625.1. NCBI lineage: Bacteria > Bacillati > Bacillota > Clostridia > Eubacteriales > Clostridiaceae > Caloramator > Caloramator sp. ALD01. The sequence continues at coordinate 5,341 of NZ_AXAA01000053.1, read as the reverse complement.
TTTTTATAACTATTTCCTCCTTTAATTTTTAACGCTTACAAATAAATATATCTAATCAACTGTGATATTTATAGTTAGTATATTTTCTTTATTTAGACTTCTTACAAAAGAAAATTTTATTTCTTTTAATGTACATAATTTATTTTTTATTTCACCATTTTTGTCTTTTATTTCAATATCTACAGGAACATCATTTAAAAATATAACATTTTGATTTTTTTTGATTTGTATTTTTTTGTCTTTATAATATAAGTTGAATTTATTGTAAAATTCGTAAAATTCATTAATATCATTTTTTATAAAATACGTATTATTAATATAATAATCTCGACTCAAACTATTTTTAAAATAGTGATGTGGTATAGGAATTCCTGTTATTGTTATAATTTCTTTATTATCATTATTTTTGTTCATAAATATTCTTGATGAAAAATCTGAAAATACATAGTGATGCTTATATTTTTTCCTATATCTTCCGCTGTATATTCGTATAATACATAAAGTGCATTTTGAGAATTTTTATTATAAATTATCATTAATGAATCATTTGATATCATTTCAACATTAAAATTATTAGTTTGCTTTGAAATTAAATCTAATTTATTTTTTATTGTTTTCATATCATCATTTGTATGTAAATACTCACTAGTAGGTGAAGCATATGGTATCTCTAAAGGAATTTCACAATTAATACCGCTAAAATAATCTAATGCCTTAATTTTTGAAAGTTTTTTAAATCCTGTACATGATACAATATTTATAAACATTAATAATATCAATAATGAACATACCTTATTTTTCATATTTCACCCCATAATAAATACTTTGTAGCCTTCACCATAATCATAAGAATTTAGCTCATACTCCTTACAAAACTCTTGAATATATACACATACTTTGAAAAAATTTACACTTATATTGTATTATATTATATATAAATAGACAATATATATTTTTCTATTTTTTACTAAATCATCATACATATAGTGGATATAAGTAACTAATTCCAAAGCTCACACCAAACTTAGCTATTGATTAATTTCTATCTCTTAAAACCTTCATAAACTCCTCTATTCTATCCTTCTTTATAAACCTTTTAAACCTCTGATTTAAACATCTCCAGTTAACTTTCTGTTTCCTTCACACCTTTCAACTAAGATATTATGTCTTGTTATATAATCCTCTTGGTTCTGTGTTTTTGTAACATTATCACGAATTTATATGTATATGGTTGCCAATAAAAAGCAAAAGGGACAGGTATTCTAATTTAATACCCATCCCATTTTTTAAAAACCTTAATAAATTATAGACAACTTATATAAACAGACAAAATTACAATTGTGAAATTTTGTCATTTACGTATTGGAGTTATTGATACCCCACCCTTAGTTATATCATAAAACTCCATAAAAAAATCATTCTTTTTATATTCTTTTATTATCTTGTTATTCCCTATTCTAATTTCAAATATACAAGTATATTTACACTACAAAACAAAAAGCCCTGATTTTTCAAGGCTTCTAAGTATCTGTTGTTCAAATTTAGAATACTCCCCCAATCTAACTTAACTTCCTAAAATCACTCTTAAAAAATTAAGGACGGCCATTCTAATCGAATATCCAGCCCTGACTATTTATAAAGAGCCAATTTTTAATACATAAAAATTACTTCCATACTAAATCCTCAGTATCTTAATTGAAAATTATATTAACCCAAATTTTTTAATCTTTCCTTAATAATTTCTTTCTCTTCATTGCCTGTGGCTACAGAAAGTCCTTTTTGGTAGAATTCTTTTGCTTTAACAGCATCATATATATCGCTTTCATACAAACAATATACATCACCATAAACAATATAACTCCAAGGGTTCTTAGGAAAATCTAATATTAATTTTTCACACTCTTTTTTTGCTTCTTCTAATTTATTTAATCTAACTAAAGACTCAATTATCGCTCTCCTCATCTGATGAATTAATTCCTCTTTTTCATTCCAGAAATAATGTAGAAATTCTTTACAATATTTGATTCTGACTTCAAAATATTTTGGTTCATCAATTCCTGCATTATATAACTCACTCTCTAATTCTTGACAAAAGTCCCTTATGTCAAAACTTCCACAATACTCTTTATCCAAATATTCAAGAGTGTTAAAATCTGTTCTTATTCTATATTTTATCCCTTCCCAAACTTTTAACCATTTATCGCATGCCAAAATTGATTTATTATCATCTAAATATTGATATCCTTCTTCAATCAAATCTGCCATTTGCTCCATAGATAAAGCATTTTCTGGAGCAAACCTTTCCCATAATACCCAAGCTGCATAAAAAGGAAAATCTTCATCTCTTCCTTTAGCTGTCACATTATAAGTATTAAACCAATTTTCAGATATTTGCTCTGCAGAATAATATCTTTCTATATCTTTTAAAAATATTTCTTTATTAAACATTATTCCTATACTTTGTAATTTTTCTATTATTTCTTCATTGCTCATTTCTTTTACTTCTTCATAAGACCATAATTCTAAAAGAAAATTTCTAAAATTATTAAAGCTCACTTCTTGGTTTATTTTATCTATACAACACTTTTTGTATTTCTTACCACTACCACAAGGACAAGGATCATTTCTTCCTACTTTCATAAACAAACCTCCCTATTATTTAAGTTTATATACATATTATAAAGCCTCTAAAATAAAAAAATCAATTGTTTCATCTAAATCTTCAGTGCAACTAAGTTCCTTTACACCTTCCTCATACCCCCTTAAAATTTCTTTCTTATTATTTGTAACCCCATTAAACACCTTAACAAATGCCTTCTTTATTTCATTCCCAATATTCTCCACTGCAAGTTTCCACTTACTGACCTTCTTTCCTCTTGTGCAAATGAAGCGAGGATAGTTAGCATAAGCTCACCATCCCCGCTAATACTGTGAATGTTTTCTTTTTCAAAATATATTTTATTTCAAATTACTTCTTCAAATATTTATTTATTTCATCTATGGTTTTCATATCTAATATATCTTCAACTATAATTTCCAATGTAGCTACATCTAATTCTTGTAATTTCTTTTTTAAATCATCAGATATTATCCCAAACCTTTTAGTCAATAACTTTATTGCTGTTTTTGTTAGTGCCATAGTTTCTCCTTTTTCTATACCTTTCTCCATACCTTTCTCCATACCTTTCTCCATACCTTCTCGTCTAAACATTTCTGCCAATGTCATAGCATACTCACTCCCTTCTATAAATATTTTCTCTATGTCCTTCGTTATCTCCTGAAAATCACTTTCTGTTATTTGTTGATATGAATTAAATATATACCTCATATATGTCTCAAAGTAATGAAGTGCCGTTTGTTTATCCTCAAGTTCTACTAAATACCTTGCCGCATTTAATGCAGATAATTTTTTATAAAATACTTTGCTACCTCTATATCTGAAAAGGTTTCTTTAAAAAATTTATCGTGGGGATTTTGTATCTTCATATTTTCACCTACTAATTTTTCTGTATTACACCAATTTTATATTGATTACAAATTATCTCTTTTATTCTTATATTATTATATTTAATTATTTTTTTCAACTTGTATGCATATCAATATGCAATTTATCTTTTTTTGTTTCACTCATAAGTTATATGTGATATGGCTGCCATTCAAAAAGCAAAAAGCCCTGATTTCTCAAGGCTTCTATCTATTGTATCAATGTGTTGTTCAATATGTCTTTGGAGGATGAAGTTAATACAAGTTTTGATTTCTTAGTTTACTGGAAAGGACAGGCATTCTAATCGAATACCCTCCCTTAGTTTTAACAAAGCTCCTATTTATAAAGACCCATTCTTTAAATTCTAATTTAAAATTGATAAGTATTAAGGTTTAATAATTATTTAGAGCTAAGTTTTCTTCATTATATGAATTTATATATTTCAATATATTTTTTAGATATAAATTATATTTTTCATCTTGTGGTTTTCCAAACCAAACATTCGATTGTCCCATACCATATGAATATCCGTCTCTTCCTGCTCTTGGAACTATTTTTTGTCTTTTGTTTATAGGTAAGAGTACACAATTTTTTGCTTTAGCATAAACATTTTTAGGCCATCCATCTGCATCTTCATAATAGTATCTTGTTACAGTTGCATTTTTATACCAACCAACGATATAACTTTTACCCTTTGTAGGATCTGTCGCTACCCATATAACAAGTACATTATCCGCTTCATCATCTTCTTCACTTATGCCCTCTAATTTTTCAATATGAATTTGATTAAATTTTCCTCGGTTTGATTTTGTAGCTACAAAACCATGAAAACAATCGTCATCATACAATGTAAAATTAAAGCATTCTGCTCCTTCTTTATATTCATTAACCCAAGAACCACCATTAACAGGTACATCATCATCAGTTATTCCATTATAATATTTCATCCATGCTATATTACAAAATAGTACCCTCATCTAAAAAATCACCTCTATTTACTAATTAGCTCAATTTAAAGTTGTACTATATTTGTTAATAAATATTTTAAAATTACAAATTTGACATAAAAATTACCTTATTATTAACAAAGAACCTAAATATTTTACTCACTTCTGCTTTTTATATTAACAATCCCTTCAAACAGGTCATATTCATTTTCACGTGAAGACTTACTAGTAGACCAAGAGGCGCAACAGTTTTAACAATCCCTTCAAACAGGTCATATTCATTTTCACCCTACCCTTTTTAAGCCCTTGAAAAATCTATGTTCTAGAGGTCACTTTTCAAAACCCCCAAAAAAGTCATTTTTTAGCTGCTAAATTATCTCCTATTCATGATATGTATAAAATTTTTATACCTCTCTATCCATTGACAAATCTAATTTTATAAAGGTTTCAAAAAACTCCCCTATGTATAAAGGGTAAAATAGGTTTTTCTATACATTGATTGTATAAAAAATTGAAAAATAAATCTTATTTACTTTATTCTACACATCCACTTATTTTCCTTCTTTTGGACGATAATTTTTTTATCAGATTCCCCTCGTCTGCAAGTCTTTTTACACTACAAAATAAAAAGGTTCTATAATAAATGTTGGGGCGTAGCCCCAGCATATTTTTTTACAAAAAAAATATGCACCTGTTTTAGATGCCTGGTAAAATTAAATTAACTACAAAAATATTACCTGAAAGGAGGCATCCTACAAGTGCACACTAATAATTGTATCAAAAATTTACTTGGTTTTAAAGATGTTATTATAACAAAAGTACTTGATAATGTTTGCTATGAAATTTATTTAGAAATGAAAAAGAAGCCTCATACTTGTCCTCGTTGTAATTCTGAAACTCGTAGAGTTCA
>NZ_AXAA01000052.1:0-6886 GCF_000472625.1 Caloramator sp. ALD01 | reverse complement strand
AGCGGAATTAACCTTTGGCTAAGACGCCATGCAGCTTCTTAGCATTATGCGGTATTAGCAGGCCTTTCGACCTGTTATCCCCCTCTCAAGGGCAGGTTACCCACGTGTTACTCACCCGTCCGCCGCTATATAGAGGTTAGATGTTGGAAATTAGAAGTTGGATACTTGTTGAAATTCCGTAGGAATTTCTTCTATTCAAACCTCTAACCTCTAACATCCAACCTCCATATCGCTCGACTTGCATGTGTTAGGCACGCCGCCAGCGTTCGTCCTGAGCCAGGATCAAACTCTTATGTTATAACCTAGCTTCTTATTTGGTACGTTCGCTCTCGCTGTTCAGTTTTCAAGGACCGTTGACGCTTATTTATCTTATCACGTCTTTTTTATCTTGTCAACACCTTTTTTTTCGGTGTTTTTATTTCTTTCTGTCGCTCGCTTCAAGCGACTTTTATATATTATCATTCAACCTTATTTATATCATATTTATTAATCATAATTATTATAAATTATCACGTTATTTCTCTATTTTTTTATTTATTTCTCTTTATTATTCATTATGATACACCAAGTCCCGTTGCATAATATATTCATAGATAAATCAATATTTTAGATAAAATCATTTCAAATAAAATAGGTGCCTTAAACTACTTAAAGCAGCCTAATGGCACCTAAATTTTTAACGATTCCCTTTTTATTTAAACACACCCAGTGAATTTAAGAATATAATAACAACTAATAGAGGAGAAATATATCTTATTAATATTAAAAATGCTGTTAATATTGCTTGGTTGCTTATCTTTCCTCCATTACTCAATTCATTTACTATATCATCTCTATCAATAAAATATCCTATAAATATAGTTATAAATAATCCACCAAGTGGTAGTAATATGTTACTTGATACAAAATCAAATAGATCAAAGAAATTCTTTCCAAATGCTTTGATTTCAGCTATTGGATTACCCCCAGCTATTGATGCTGTTGCTAAAAATCCAAACACAAGTATTATAACCGCTGTTAATAGAACTGCCTTTTTTCTATCCATTTTCTTTTCTTCTGATAAATAAGCAACAGGAACTTCAACCAACGAAATCATTGCTGTTGTAGCCGCAAATGAAGTTAAAAGGAAAAATAAAGTAAGTAACACTCTACCAAGCGGCATCTTTGAAAATACTAAAGGTATTGTCATAAATAAAAGTCCTGGTCCTGCAGCAGGTTCCATCTTAAAACTAAATACAGCAGGGAATATAGCAAGTCCCGCAAGCAATGATACTAAAAGATCTGAAAAGGCAACCTTAAATGCAGTTTGTGGCATATCATTATCTTCTGTAAAATAACTACCATACGTAATCATTGTTCCCATACCTATCGATAACTTAAAGAAGGCTAACCCTAATGCAATTAGTATGCTTGCTTGTGTAACCTTTGAAAAATCAACCTTAAATAGGAATTTTACTCCTTCAAAAGAATCTGTTAATGTTAAGGCTCTTATATCCATTATTATTATCAATATAAATAGAAGAGGCATCAATGTTTTAGTAACTTTTTCTATTCCATTCTTAACTCCCATTATCAGGATTGTTGATACTACAACCATAACAATAACTTGCCATAAATATGCCATACCATAGTTTGATATTGTTGAAGTAAATATTTCATTTGCCTGTTCAGGAGTTACTCCGTTGAATTTACCAATTAAACTTTTAAAAACATATGAATAAACCCATCCTGCAACTCCACTATAAAAGAACATAATTAAAAAAGATGATAATACACCCATAAGTCCTATAAATTTAAAATTCTCTTTATTTAATTTTCTAAAAGCTCCTACAGCATTGGCTCTTGTTTTTCTTCCAATATAGAATTCACTTATCATTATAGGTATACCAACAAATAGTATACACAATATGTAGATGAATAAAAATCCACCTCCACCATTCATACCAGTAATATATGGGAATCTCCATATATTACCTAAGCCTACTGCTGAACCTAATGTTGCAAAGAAAACTGCAAGTCCCGATGAAAACGTCTCTCTTTTTTTGTTTTCCATAATAATCCCCCTTTAATAATTTAAATTGTTAAACTTTCGTTATAATATAAAGCACCCAACAGCTTATGGGTGCTTTATATTATTGTTTATAATTGTATAAAAAATGCAAGTTATAGTCAATCAAATTTTATTTACAATTTCTTTGAAAATTCGACCTCTTTCCTCAAAATTTTTAAACATATCAAAACTAGCACATGCAGGCGATAAAGTTATGATATCTCCCTTTTCTGCTGCATTATAAGCCTTCAACACTGCATCTTCTAAACTATCTGCAATCACTATTGGTATCTCTATATTTCTTTCCTCCATAACTTTTAAAAACGCATTCTTTATTTTATCCTTTGTCTTTCCAAGTAAAACCAAACACTTAATATAATCTATTCCTTCCTCTGCTAATGGCTCAAATGGTATGTTTTTATCATATCCACCTGCAATCAATATAACCTTTTGTTTAAAGGATTTTAAACCTGCTAATGTTCTTGCTGGACTTGATGCGATTGAATCATTATAAAACTTTATTCCATTTACTTCTCTTACAAACTCTATTCTATGTTCTACTCCTGAAAAATTCATTGCCACATATCTCATAGTATCTATAGAAACAAAGTCATATACAGCTGCAAAAGCTGCAAGTAAGTTTTCTATATTATGCATACCTGGTAGCTTTACTTCATCAATATGACATACAATATTATTATCTATTATTAGATTATCCTCTTCTAAATATGAAAATGCCTTTTCTTTTCTTGAAAATAATCTTACATTTTTATCCGTTTCCTCTGCAATTTTTCTTGTTATTTCATTATCTTTGTTTAAAACAACAACTCCACCTTCTTCTTGATGTAAAAATATATTTTTCTTAGATTCAATATACTCCTGCATATCCTTATGAATATCTAAATGATTAGGCGTTATATTTGTTATAATTGATACCTTGGGAGAAAACTTTGCATCAATTAGCTGGAAACTTGAGAGTTCTAATACAACAAAATCATTCTCCTTTATTTCTTCAATTCTATGAAATAAAGGATTACCTATATTTCCTCCTAAAAACACATTATATCCTTGTTTTTTGAGCATTTCATAAACAAGGGTTGTTGTAGTTGTCTTGCCATCACTTCCTGTAATACCTATAACCTTGCCTTTACAGTATTTTAAAAATTCTCCCATCTCTGACGTAACATAAGCACCTCTATCAAGTGCTTCTTTTATATAAGGGTTTGTAGGCATTAAAGACGGTGTTCTAAATATAATATCTGCTTCTTTTGTCCCCTCTAAATAATTTTCACCTAAATAAAGTTTAACATCTTTCTTTTTTAATTCTTCTTCATATTCCCCTAAACTTGTTTTTTTATCACACACAACTACATTTGCACCTAAATCCAACATCATTTGAATAAGAGGAGTGTTACTTACACCAGCTCCAACTATTGCAACCTTTTTCTTAAACACAAATTTTTTAAATTCATCAAATGAATATGCCAATTAAAACGCCTCCCTAATTATTGCTTTTAATATATTTCTTCAAGTTTTTTAAATCTTCTATATAAACATCATACAAAGCTCTATTATATATTATACTCGCAGGATGATACAATGGATATAAAAATCTTCCATTATACTCCATAACTTTCCCGTGTACATCTCCAATTTTTATATCCCCTAACAATGCCTTAAGAGGAGTATTGCCAAGAGTTACAATTATTTTTGGTGATACTATTTCTATCTCCTTTAACAAAGTATCTAAAGATAATTCTATTTCTTTTTTATTTGGTGCTCTATTTACCTTTCTTCCTGTCTTTTCATTTATTTTATAAGGTCTTATTTTTACCACATTTGTTATAAATAAATCTTCTCTTTTTATTTCTAATATATTTATAAACTCATCTAAATTTTTACCTGCTTGACCTACAAAAGGTTTGCCCTGTTCTTCTTCAAATCTTCCTGGTGCTTCACCTATTAGCATAATTTCTGCATCTATATTTCCAACACCATAAACTATCTTTACATCCTCTCCATATATATCTTTTATTCTATCACGATATTGTTCATATACAGTATTTAAATCCATATTATCACTCCTTCCTATATATTTTACTATTCTTTGTAAAAAAAGTCCTCTATTTTTTATAGAGGACTTTTTAATATATTATTTTTCAATTGTGATTTATTATTCTCTGTAATAAGTACATCAAGTTTTACATTATTTCAGGCAAATTATCTAAATTATTACTGCTATCACCATCTGGCAAACTTCTTAAAAATTTTTCTCCAGTTTTAGATACACCAACAGTAACACCCTCAATCTGTCCTTGTTCTGCAAGTTTTATACCTTCTCCCTTTGAAATTATTTGACCTGTACTTAATCTATAAGAAATTATCTCTCCATTTTTGTCGTGCTTTACTCCAGTAATTCTCATTATAACCCCTCCTTTTTAGTTATTTTTTCACCTACGAAAGGGTTTCATACATTGCCTTAATCTTTTTTAAATCCTCCCACGCTAATTTCTTTTTATTTTCATCTCTTAAAAGAGCTGCTGGATGAAAAGTTGCAATAATATAAAAATCACCTTTTTTATACCATATTCCTCTATCCTTAGTTATCTTTATATTTTCATCTATAACATATCTTGCTGCAGTTGCACCTAAGCACACAATTATTTTTGGTTTTACTATTGCTACCTGCTTTCTTAAATATACTATGCAAGTCTTTGCTTCATCTTCAAAGGGAACCCTATTATTAGGAGGCCTACATTTAACTATATTTGCTATATATACCTCTTCCCTCTTTATATTAATTGCCTCAAGCATCTTATCTAATAGTTTACCAGCTTTTCCTACAAAAGGCCTACCTGTATTATCTTCTTCTTCACCCGGTCCTTCACCTATTAACATAAGCTTTGCATTCAAATTACCCTCACCAAATACAACATTTTTTCTTCTTTGTGATAGCCTACATCTATTACAGTTATTCACATATAACTTTAATTCATCTAAATAACTCATATAATCTACCCCTATTCGTTGTTATATAATGTATTATTGTATTATATAACAGAATATATATCATAATTTTATTTTTATTAATTAATATTTTTATTATTTTTTATTAAATATGTTGCACTTTAAATATAAATGTGTTATATTTATATTGTAATGAATAGCGAAAAGACCCTTTCATATAACATATCCCCATGATTGAACCCTATTAACTGACCCTAGCCAGGAGACCCCCTGGCTCTTTTTTTACATATTTTTTGAACCCCATTCGCAAAGAGCCTTTAAAATAGGCATTAATCCCTTTCCCTTTTCAGTTAAAGAATACTCTACCTTAGGTGGAATTTGATAATATTCCTTTCTATTTATTAATCCATCTGCCTCTAACTCTTTTAATTGATTGCTTAATGTTTTATGTGTTATACCATTTACAAGTCTTTTTAACTCTCCATATCTTAAGACTTCATTATTTGAGAGGTGCCACAAAATTACCGTCTTCCATTTGCCACCAATTATGCTCAGAGTATATTCAACAGGACAATTATAGGTTTTCTCTTGATGCATAAATATTACTCTCCTTTTTGATAGTATATTACTTTTAAGTGCATACTTTATTTTTTTTATATATATTTTATAATTTAAGTATAATATGTTCGAACATAGCTGTAAATACTATAGTATCAAAAATCCATTCTTTATTTGGAGGTATAATATGATAAACGAAACTTTAAAGGTAATTAAATCAAGAAGAACAACAAGAAAATTTAAAAGCGAACAAATAAAAAATGAAGAACTTCAAGCAATAATTGAAGCAGGACTTTATGCACCAAGTGCTCACAATCAACAATCTTGGAATTTTACTGTTATACAAAATTCTGAACTTATAAAAGAATTAAATAGAGAATCTAAAGAAGCTGCTAAAGGATTTAATGATGAAGTAATTCAAAAAATGGCTAACAACGAAAAACTTGATGTATTCTATGGAGCTCCTACTCTTATAATTGTATCTGGAATGGATAGTGCTATGATGCCTCAGGTTGACTGTGCTGCTGCAACTCAAAATATGTTAATAGCTGCTGAATCATTAAATATCGGTTCTTGTTGGAATGGGTTTATATCCTTCTTATTCAACGGTCCTAAGGCAGAAGAATATAAAAAGAAATTAAATATACCAGAAGGATTTACACCTTATTATGCTATTGCACTTGGATATAAAGATACAAAAGCTATAAATGCTCCTGCAAGACGTGAAGGTACTGTACAATATATAAGATAAGACTGAGATAATCCTCAGTCTTTTTTTATTATATATAACAAGAAGGACAGGTATTCTATCTGAATGCCTATCCTTTCTATTTATAAAAAACAAATCTTTAAGCGACCTACTCTCCCACACCATGCGGTGCAGTACCATCGGCCCTGCGGAGCTTAACCGACCTTTCTTGAATGCGTACAGGTACTCCAAGGGCCTTTTAGATGTATTTGAAGTAAATAAAGGTTCTATAATAAATGTTGGGGCGTAACCCCAGCATATTTTTTTACAAAAAAATATGCACCTGTTTTAGATGCCTGGTAAAATTAAATTAACTACAAAAATATTACCTGAAAGGAGGCATCCTACAAGTGCACACTAATAATTGTATCAAAAATTTACTTGGTTTTAAAGATGTTATTATAACAAAAGTACTTGATAATGTTTGCTATGAAATTTATTTAGAAATGAAAAAGAAGCCTCATACTTGTCCTCGTTGTAATTCTGAAACTCGTAGAGTTCACGACTATAGAATTCAACGTGTTAAACATCTTCCTTTTTTCTTAAAACCTACGGTTCTTATT
>NZ_AXAA01000051.1:0-7130 GCF_000472625.1 Caloramator sp. ALD01 | reverse complement strand
ATTATTGAGGATATAAGAGATGAGAGATTTACAATAGAAGATACCTGGAATAACCCAGTATTTGAAAAAACTTAATGCAACAATAAAATTGGAAATTAATTATTTAAATTTCTTGGGGTAGGGGGAGTTATAACTATTTTTATAATCTACAGGGATGGCGGAATACCATTTCTTCAATAAGATGTAATAAGATATAATTTCAGTAAAAATAAAAATTCTACTGGAATTTTACTGCGAAATCTCTGATTTTTTAAAAAAACACTTGCCAAAGTAAAAAAAATAATATATAATAAATTGTGTCTTCGGGGTGTGGCGCAGATGGGAGCGCGCGTGGTTTGGGACCATGAGGTCGCAGGTTCAATCCCTGTCACCCCGACCAAAAAAGGATTGCAGAAGCAATCCTTTTTTTATTTTATATTTAAATAAAAAGCTCAACTTAAAGTTGAGCTTAAACTTATCCCTTTAAAAACTCCTCCCCAATTTTATAAACATCCCCAGCACCCATTGTAATTACTACATCACCATCTGAAAGATTTTTCTCAATATATTTAATTATTTCTTCAAATTCCTTTATATATATTACATCAACTCCATTATTTTTAACAGCATCAGCTAACATTTTTGAATTAACAAGTCCTAAATCCTTTTCACGAGCAGCGTATATATCCGTTAGTATCAACTTATCTACACCATTAAAGGCCTTTGAAAATTCATCAAACAAAGTTAGGGTTCTTGTATAAGTATGGGGTTGGAATATACAATATAGTTTTTTATGAGGATAATTTTTTGCAGCCTGTATAGTAGCCTTAATTTCAGTTGGATGATGTGCATAATCATCAATAACTGTAATACCATTTTTAACTCCTTTTTTTTCAAAACGTCTATGAGTACCAGTAAATTCATATAGACTATCCTTTATAGTTTCAAAATCAATTCCAAGGGATAGTGTACAACATATAGCAGCAAGGGAGTTTAGGATGTTGTGTTTACCAGGAACATTTAGCCTAATCCTTCCTAATATTTCATTGTTTTTAACAACATCAAATTCTGCACATCCTCTCTCGTTATAGCTTATATTTGATGCTCTTAATGTTCCCTCATCTATCCCATAGGATAGGATTTGTACACCAGATGATTGAAGTATTTGTTTTACCCTTTTATCCTCTGCATATCCAATTAGAATTCCATCCTTTGCAATATTTTTTGAAAACTTAACAAAGGTTTGGCTTATTTCTTCTATATCTTTATAATAGTCAAGGTGATCTGCATCGATATTGAGTATAATTCCTATCTTAGGATAAAATTGAAGAAAGCTTCCTTTATATTCGCAGGCTTCTGTTATGAAGTATTCGCTGTCTCCAATCCTTAAATTTCCTCCAATAGCATCAAGTTCTCCACCTATCATTATTGTAGGGTCAAGATGTGCTCTGTAGAGAATCAAGGAAATCATTGATGTAGTTGTTGTTTTGCCGTGGGTTCCTGATACTGCTATGCTGTTTTTATATTTTTTCATAACAAGACCTAAAAATTCAGCTCTATCCATAATAGGTATGTTTCTTTTTATTGCCTCTAATAATTCAGGATTGTCCTTAGGAATGGCTGCAGTATAAACTACTAATTGTTGATCAGTAATATTATCTGCAGAATGACCAATATATATAGTTGCACCTTTGTTTTTCAGCTTTTCAGTAAGTTTAGAAGAGCTTCTATCGGAACCAGAAACTATGCAACCTTGGTTTAGCATAATTTCTGCCAAAGCACTCATACTTATTCCACCAATTCCAATAAAATGGATTTTGTTAATTTGTTCATCTAATATTTTTACCATAATATCACTCCTGAAATTATTTATTATGATTATTGACAAAATGATTATATCATAATACAAGTATAGAATGAATTATTATATTTTATTGAAATAATTTTTTAAATAATCTACAATTAATTTAAAACAGAATATAAAATAACCTAATTTAAAATATATGTATAAAAAAATTAAACAATGACAAAAATATAAAAGAATGGATGGGAAGTGGTAATTTGGATAAATTACAAAGAAAAGAAAGAGTAGCAGCAATTATAAAAATTTTATCAGATAACCCTAATAAGGTATTTAGTTTAGGGTATTTCTCAGATTTTTTTGGTTCAGCACGTTCAACTTTAAGTGAAGATATTTCGCTGGCAAAGAAGGTGGTTGAATATTTAGGTTGTGGTAAGATAGAAACTTTATCTGGTGCAGCAGGTGGAGTAAAATACACACCAGGGTTAAGTGAAAAATTAAAAAGTGAATTTCTCAATGAACTTTGTGAAAAATTAAGTTCTCCAGACAGAATAATAAAGGGTGGATATATATATATGAATGATATAGTATTTTCACCTGATATTTCTTCAAAGGTAGGAACGATACTTGCTGCCTATTTTATTGATAAAAATGTAGATTATGTGGTAACAGTTGAAACAAAAGGTATCCCAATTGCACTTATGACGGCAAATGCATTAAACAAACCACTTGTTATTGCAAGACGTGAGGTTGGGGTTACTGAGGGTTCATCTGTTAGTATAAATTATGTTACGGGTTCCTCTAAAAAAATACAGAGGATGAGTTTAGGCAAAAGGGCACTAAAAAAGGGAAGTAGATGCATCTTCATAGATGATTTTATGAAGGCTGGAGGAACAGCCAATGGAATTGTTGAGCTTCTTAAGGAATTTGATTGTGAACTTGTAGGAATTGGTGTATTAGTAGAAGCATCCGCTGATAAAAAGCTTGTATCCGATTATATTTCTTTATTGACTTTAGATATGGTAGATGAGGAGAATGGAAAAATAAAAATCTATCCAACAACAAATAATTAAAAAATTCAAAAAATATTATTTAATTTAGCAGGATTTTTTAAAAATATGTAGAATACTATTAATTAAGCAACTTGGAAGGTGGTGAATTTATGAAGGTTACTGATGTAAGAGTAAGAAAAATTACAAACGAAGGAAAGATGAAGGCTATTGTTTCAGTAACATTCGACAATGAACTTGTTGTTCACGACATCAAGGTTATTGAAGGACAAAATGGACTTTTTATTGCTATGCCAAGCAGAAAAACTCCAGACGGACAATTTAAGGACATAGCACATCCAATCAATTCAGAAACAAGGGAAAAAATCCAGCAAGCAATTTTAGCAGAATACGAAAAGGCTAAGGATAGTGTAGAAAACGCAGAAGAACAATAATAAAGGGGAAGCATTTAGCTTCCTTTTTATTTTTTTTAAGAATATTACAAATATTGCTCATTTCAGCTTTTTTGAGCTATTTTAATTGAATAAATTTAGTATTTAGACTATAATAAAATAGGTATTATAATTTAATATTTTAAGGATGAGGTGCTATTATGAATAACTGTTATGGTTTGATATTAGCAGCAGGCGAAGGAAAAAGAATGAAATCTAATCTGCCTAAAGTACTTCATAGGGTTTGTGGGAAACCTATGCTGTTTCACGTTATTGATGCCCTAAAGGGTGCAGATGTTGATGATTACATAGTTGTTATTGGACATAAATCAGAAGTGGTTAGAGCAAGTCTAAATGAAAACATCAAAACGGCTTATCAGGATAGACAACTTGGAACAGGACACGCGGTTATGTGCTGCAGTGACTTTTTAAAGGATAAAGAAGGAACTGTTATAGTTCTTGCAGGCGATGCACCTTTAATAACTGCAGAGACAATTAAGAATGTCTTTGAGTTTCACATAAATGGTGGCTATAAGGTAACAGTGCTTACAGGTGATGTTGATAATCCAGCAGGATTTGGAAGAATCGTAAGAGACCAAAATGGTAATATTGAAAAGATAGTTGAACATAAGGATGCAAGTGAGGAAGAACTAAAAGTAAAAGAAGTAAATTCAGGCATATATTGTTTTGATATAAAATTATTATTAGAATCTCTTAATAAATTAGATAATAATAATGCACAAGGGGAATATTATTTAACAGATGTTATTGAGATATTAAAAAGACAAGGACATAGTGTTGGAGCATATAAAGTTGATTTTACAGAGTTTATGGGTGTAAACTCAAGAGTTCAACTTGCAGAAGCAAGTGAGGTTATGAGAAGAAGAATAGTTAAAAGGCTTATGGATGAGGGGGTTACATTTATAGACCCAAATAATGCATACATAGATGCAGAGGTTAAGATAGGTAGAGATACTATTGTGTATCCAGGCTGTGTAATTGAAGGAAATACTGAAATAGGAGAAGGATGTATAATAGGGCCTAATTCAAGAATAGTAAATTCAAAAATACATAATGGAGTTGAAGTTCAAAGCTCAGTTGTTTTGGATAGTATTGTTCACGATAATACATCTGTCGGACCATTTGCATATATAAGACCAGAGAGTGAAATAGGAAAGAATGTTAAAATAGGTGATTTTGTTGAAATCAAAAAGTCAAAAATAGGCGATGATACAAAGGTATCTCACCTAACATATATAGGAGATGCTGAAGTAGGACGTGGATGTAATTTTGGATGTGGTACAGTTGTAGTAAATTATGATGGAACAAACAAACACAAGACTATAGTAAAGGACAATGCATTTATTGGTTGCAACACTAATTTAGTAGCTCCTGTTACAGTTGAAGAAAATGCTTATATTGCTGCTGGCTCAACTATTACAGAAGATGTACCAAGTGGAGCACTTGCTATTGCAAGAGCAAAGCAGGTAAATAAGGAAGGCTGGCTTGAAAAGAAGGGTATATGGAAAAAATAGCATAGGAGGCGTTTTTATGATTACACACGGTAAAAATATCAAAATATTTACTGGAAATTCTCATCCTAACCTTGCGAAGGAAATAGCAGACATCGTTGGTGTAAGTGTTGGAAATTCAAATGTTGGAAGATTTAGTGATGGGGAAATATCAGTAGATATTAATGAAACAGTTAGAGGAGCAGATGTATTTGTTGTTCAATCAACTTGTGCTCCAGTAAATGATAATTTAATGGAACTTTTGATAATGATGGATGCTTTTAAGAGAGCTTCTGCTGGTAGAATTACTGCTGTTATTCCTTACTATGGATATGCAAGACAAGATAGAAAGGCAAAGGCAAGAGATCCAATTACAGCAAAGCTTGTGGCAGACCTATTAACAGCAGCTGGTGCAGATAGAGTTTTAACTATGGACTTACACGCTGCACAAATTCAAGGATATTTTAATATACCTGTTGATCACCTTCTTGGTGTACCAATACTATCAAAGTATTTCCAAGATTTTAATCTAAATGAAGATGAAGTAGTTGTAGTTTCACCTGATTTAGGCAGTGTAACAAGAGCAAGAAAGTTTGCAGATAGACTACATGCTCCTATTGCTATAATAGATAAGAGAAGACCGAAGGCTAATGTTTCAGAAATAATGAATGTAATTGGAGATGTAAAGGGTAAGGTAGCAATACTTGTTGATGATATGATAGATACTGCAGGTACAATTACTAATGCAGCAAATGCATTAGCAGATTTAGGTGCAAAGGAAGTATATGCTTGTTGTACACATGCTGTGCTATCAGGTCCGGCTGTTGAGAGAATTAAAAATTCAGCAATAAAGGAACTTGTTGTATTAAATACAATTCCTTTAACTGAAGATAAGATGCTTGATAATATTAAGGTATTATCAGTTGCTCCTGTTTTTGCAGAGGCGATAAAGAGGATATATGAGGATTTATCTGTTAGTAAGATATTTGAGTAAAAGGATGGCAATTAGCCATCCTTTAGATTATTGACAAACCTAATTGATAGCTACATTATGAAAATGCCCCATGAAAGGATTTCAATAGGCTCTTTCATGAGCTTTAGCAATTGTTGCTTTTCGACTTTGAAAAAGTCCGTAATTCGGCACAGGACGTGCCGAGCCGAGCGGCCATCAGGATGATGGCATCGCGAGGGTAGGACTTTTTCAAATAAAGAAAAGCTTATAATTGCTTAGTGAAATGAAGGTATGCCTAAGAAATCCTTCATGGGGCTAATCAATATATAATTTTTTCAACAGCCCGATCCTTTTTATAATACATAAAAGTTTTTAACTAAAAAGTAACAGAAGTCGCCCACTTCTATAAGTGGGTGATGAATGTTGTTTGACACATTCTTCCTTTATGATATAATCAGTATTATAGGAAGGAGGTTCTGTAATATAATGGATTTAGACAATAATAATCATTCAGTATTCTTGTTGTATTATCATCTTGTTTTGGTAACTAAATATAGAAGAAAAATTATTGATGATAATATATCGAATAGACTAAAAGAAATATTTGAAAAGATACAGGATAATTATAATATCACATTACAAGAATGGAACCATAATAAAGACCATATCCATATATTATTCAAAGCACATCCTAATACAGAGTTGTCTAAGTTTATAAATGCATATAAAAGTGCTTCATCAAGATTGATAAAGAAAGAATATCCTAAAATAAAAGAGCAATTATGGAAAGAATATTTTTGGTCAAGAAGTTACTGTTTACTTACAACAGGTGGGGTGTCAATTGAAGTAATTGAAAAATATATAGAAAAGCAAGGGAAGGATGTGTAANTTTGCTAAAGGCTTATAAATATAGNATATATCCNACAAAAGAACAAGAAGANTATTTTGNTAANGTATTTGGTTGNGTAAGATTTATATANAACAAAATGCTNCATGACAAAATAGAACATTATAANCAAACAGGAGAAATGCTAAACAATACACCTGCANAATATAAAAAAGAATATTCTTTTCTAAAAGAAGTAGATAGTCTTGCACTTGCCAATGCACAACTTAATTTAGAAAAAGCATATAAAAATTTCTTTAGAGATAAAAAAATAGGATTTCCAAAGTTCAAGAAAAAGAAAGGTTACCAGTCTTATACTACAAATAATCAAAATGGAACAGTAACACTTGAAGGTGGTTATCTAAAAATTCNAAAGTTAAAGACAAAAATAAAAATAAAACAACACAGACAATTTGAAGGAAAAATTAAATCTGTAACTATATCAAAAACACCAACAGGCAAATATTATGCTTCTATACTTGTAGAAGAAGAAATTAAAGAATTACCTAAAATAGATAAAAAAGTAGGTATAGATTTAGGCATTAAAGAATTTGTTATTT
>NZ_AXAA01000050.1:0-8887 GCF_000472625.1 Caloramator sp. ALD01 | reverse complement strand
AGCGGCCATCAGGACGATGGCATCGCGAGGGTAGGACTTTTTCAAACAAAGAAAAGCTTAGAATTGCTTGGCGAAATGAACGAATGCCCAAGAAATCCTTTATGGGGCTAATCAACACTTACCTTTTTAGATAGAAAAAGTGTTGCCTTTTTAAGGCAACACTTTATAATTTTATCACACTCAATACATCCTTTAGCTTGTTTGCTCCCTCAAGGTTTTGGTCTGAAATTTCCTTTACTCCATCAACTGCTGCAACTATATTTTGAGTCTTTGATGCAATATCTTCAGTTCCTATTGCACCTTCATTTACTGTCTTTGCCACATCGCTTATTGCCCTAACTATATCAGAAACTGCCTCTGTTGCTTCCTTTATCTGAATCTTTACCTCTTCCATATAGTTATATATAGTATCTGCATCCATATTATACTGCTCACCAACAACTATAAATGCATTATAGTCATTTGTAACCTTTTCCTCAATAAATCCAAGTATATCTTCACTGCTCTTTGCAAGGTTTTTAACCGATGCATTTACCATCTCAACAACCTTTTGTATATTTGCTGCAATTTTTGAGGATTCTTCTGCAAGCTTCCTTACTTCATCTGCAACAACAGCAAATCCACGTCCCGCCTCTCCAGCACGTGCAGCCTCTATTGCTGCATTTAGAGCAAGCAGGTTTGTTTGGGATGTTATTGCAATTATTGCATCTGCAAGTTCATTTATCTTTTCTACCTTCTTTGATTCTTCTATTGCCTCTTCAAGGTCCCTTTTAACATTGCTATAAATATTTAGAGCATTTTCCTTTGAAGATTTTACATCTGCATCTATCATTAATGCTCTTTCCTTTATCTCCTCAGTATAGCTTGTAACCTTCTCTACCTTTTCTCTAATCTGCTCTACATTTGCTAATATCGAATCTGATGTTGCTGTTACTTCTTCTGTTGCAGCTGATGTTTCCTCCATTCCTGCTGCAAGTTCCTCTGTTGTTGCCATATTGTCTTCTGCCTCTGACTTTAGCATTTCAACAGTATTTGAAACCTTAAAGGCATTTTCCTTAATAACTTCAGACACATCAACAATTTTACCTACTATATCCCTTAATTGAACTCTTAAATTAGCAACTGCATTTGCAATAATTCCAACTTCTCCTTTATATTTTAAAAGGTCATCATATTCCTTCTTGTAGTTTAATTCAAATCTTGATGTTTCATCAATTAGCTTTACTACCTTCTTCAATGGGCTTGTTATTCTTTCAACGAATAGATAACATAATACTACAGCAATTAATCCTAAAACTGAAAAGATTAATACAAGTTTTCGTATTAGTGAATTTATTGGTGCTACAGCTTCTCCTTCATCAACTGTTGTTACAACAATCCATCCTGTCTTTTTTGTAAAATCATATCCTGCAATCTTTTTTGCTCCATTATACACATAATTTATTGTATCTCTCTCAACCTTTGCATTTGTATTAAGCTTTTCTATTAGTCCTTTAACAGCTTCATTTTCAACAGGTTTACCTATTTTGTTTTTATCCTTATGGTATATCATTTTACCCTTTGTATCCACAAGATAAGTATATCCAGACTTTAATCCAGCAACTCCCTCATCCTTTAAATACTTTGAAAAGCTGCTGCATTTTACTGCACTTGCCACAAAACCCTTTATATATCCATCTATAAAAACTGGATATGTTACTGCAACTACTAATTCTCCAGTTGATTTTGAAACAAGAACCTCGCTTATTACAGGCCTTTTTGTACTTATTGTATCCTTTGTGTATTGCCTGTCCTGTACACTTTTACCAATTAAATTTCTATCACTGTCTGCTAATATTGTACCATTTAAATCTACAAGAAATATATGTTCACTATTACCAACAATTGTTACATAATTTTCGAATAATCTATTTAATGCCTCCACATCTCCTTGTCCCTGTAAAACTGCCTTAGCATCACCCGAGGAGGCAAGTCCGTGGAGTTCTGATACCTCTTTTTCTAAAATAGCATCTATTTTTTCTGCCTCTGATGATGAGATATTTAAAATTTCACCATTTAATCTTTTAATAAAGTAATCATTAACACCCTTATAGGATAATAAGCCTATTATTACAATGCTTGTTACAAAAATTGATAGTACGAACAAGGATATTCGTTTTCCCATTGTCATTCTGCATTTCCTCCTTTGTATTTTTGTATATATTCTTTATCGTAACTTAACTTCAAAAACTTAACAAGCCTTTTACAAAATAAATATTATTTTTAGTTAATTTTTAAATGTTTTTATGTATTATTTTTACTTGTATAGTATAGTATTTACATTGTTTCTTTGACTTTAAGCTATACTTTTCTATATTTATACTTCATTTCTAATTATTTCACTTATATTATTTATATTTTAAATCAAAATATAAATAGAAGGGAGGCTGAGTTTATGGTTAGAAAAAGTAGAAAAGGTATTGTAGGCAAGGCTCTTCCTACTATGTCTAAAAGATATAGAATTGGTGAGGGAATTGATTTTATAAAGGAAAAGCTTAAAATGGAGGGAAAGATAGACGAAGATTAGAAGAAGTAGGATTTTGACTACTTCTTTAGATTGTTGCTAAACCTAATTTTAGCTAAAGTATGAAAAAGCCCTATGAAAGGATTTTAATGGGCTCTTTCATGAGCTTTAGCAATTCTTGTTTTTCGACTTTGAAAAAGTCCGTAATTCGGCACAGGACGTGCCGAGCCGAGCGGCCATCAGGACGATGGCATCGCGAGGGTAGGACTTTTTCAAACAAAGAAAAACTTAGAATGCTTAGCGAAATGAACCGATGCCCAAAAAATCCTTCATAGGGCTAAGCAATGTATAACTTTTTCAACAAATTGAAGTAGACGTTTCCCTACTTCTTTCATTTAACATCAACCTCTAAAACTTTATAATAGTCACTTATTGTATAGTAGAGCTTCTTTTGTTTTTCATCATACAGATATGAATTTATACATCCTATGTCTTCCACTACTGTTGACAGCTTATTGGTATTAATATTCAAACATTTTATTTTAAATTTTCCATTATCGTTGATTTCTATAAAAAATATTTTTTCATTTGATACAAGGCATCCATCAAAAAATAATAAATTGCTGTGTAATATGTTTTTTTCTTTAGTTTCAAAATTATAGACACATAGATTGTTCCCTTCAACATAATAAATATTTTTATCATTTATATATAAAATTTCTGATAAGTATACACCATCATTTTTAATCTCTTCTGTTTTGTTGGTTTTTATATCTAAAACCATAATTTTCGTTCCATTTGTTATACCATTTTCATTAGGGTAATAATATATTTTACCATTTCCTATATATAGTACCCAAGCATTCTCTAATAACCTTTCGATTTTATTATTGTATATTCTATATAAATTTGTTATTGAAAAGATATAAATCGTGTCTCCATCAACAAACATCCTATTAGTTAATATATTAGTTACCAAATTAGGAGTATTTGAATCTATATCAAAACTATATAGCTGACCCCCATAAAAAAACAAATTACCGCCTACAGCTTTTAAATCCTTAACAAATATATTTTTCAAATTATTACTAATGAAAACTCTATCTCCATCATCAGAACCTAATTTATGCTCAATTAATTTAACATAATCTGAATAAAATAATTTGTTATTTGCTTTAACCATCCTATATCCCTGAAGTGTATCTATTTCTTTTTTGTCTGGATAATAAAAAAGAATAGGCTTTATACCAGGAAATTCGTATTTCTTCTTGTTTTTTATATCATATATATAGTCTTTATTACCCTCCACTATAAATTCAACATTGTTATAGGTTATTCCATTAACCTTTAGCTCCTCCCTTGGATTCTTACCTTCTAAGTCAACACTCATTAGGACTCTTTCAATTTCTCTGTTACTTAAACTATAATAATATACTCTTCCTTTTAAAATTTTAGATAATTCAATCCCTCTATTTTGATCTGCTATTTCCCAAAGCTTTTCAAATTTATTATTAAAGCAAACTATCTTAATGTTGCCAACTGATGTATAAAAATATCCATTGTAGTACATCAAATTTAAAATAGGATCCTGCAATCGATATGTTTTATAGGTTTTATCCTTTATATTCATTTCATATATATAACTGCTTTCATCTGTAAAATAATAGTAGATAACATCTCCCATATATAAAAACTTATGAGGGTATATTTTTAAATCTATATTAGTTTTATTTGAAATATCATATAAAATTACATTTCTGTTTTCACTATTTAAATAGGCAATTTTATTATCAACAATTTGAAAATCTGCACAGTTGTCAAACAGTTTTTCTATAGATTTGTTTTTAGGATTCAACCTATATAATGTATCTTTAACATCCCTAAAATAAACAATGCCTTCATAGGCCTCAACTTGGTTTACCCAATTTTTTGTAATCATTTCTAATGTTTTATTCTTTGTATTGTAGGCATATAGGCAAAAATCCTCATATTTTAAGGCAGGTACAAAATATATAGTATCTCCTACAATAGCCTGATTTTTAGTGTAATTGGTATAAAAATCCTCTTGCTTTAAAATCCTTGTCCTTACCTGATAATTAAAGGTTTTTAACTTAGGTACAAAATAATCTTTTATGCCTTTGCTAAAGTAACTAAATAAAAATCCAACTAAAAGTATCCCTGCTAAGATATAATACATCCTCTCTATCTTCTTTCCTCGATTCTCCATTTTATCACCCCCAAGAATATTGTAACATATTATTCCATTTGTGTATATTTATATATCGTGTATAAAAATATTATAATTGCCCATACTCTTAATATATTAATATTAAGGGGGTAAATTCTGTGATAAAATTCTCTTTGTTTTTCATTATTAGTCTTTTTATATTTCAAATAATAAAATTTAAATTAGACGACCAAAGGATTAAACTGTGTCTAACATTAGTCCAGCTCTCACTTTTAGCAACCTTATTTATTAGTATCTATGTAATTTACAGTCAACATATTTTATTTGCAGTTAAATAGTCTATTTCCCAGGAAATCGTATTTACATATACTTTAAAATGATTTAGAATAAATTTAAGCTGTTTTCAAGGACCTCCAAAAATATAAACGGAGGTGTTTTTATGTCAATCCAAAATCATCCAGATTATAAACAGGAAGTACAATTTTTAAGCTTTATACTTGAATTTTTAAATAAATATCACAGTTCACTTCTTAAAACAAAAGATAGGTTAAACAAAGAGCTATCAAGTGGAGTAGGAGACCCTAAAGATGACAGCAGTGACCCCTACATCAGTATGATAATCAACACTCAGCTTTCCGATACAATAGAAGAGAAATTAAAAAAGATTGAGAACGCACATAAAAAACCCTATTTTGCAAGGGTTGACTTTACAGAAGATGGTTCAAAAAATCGTGAAAAGCTTTATATTGGGAAGATGTCTGTGCTTGATGACAAAAACTACAAACCAATAATAATAGACTGGAGAGCACCAATTGCTAATCTTTATTATGAGGGACGTTTGGGTAGAGCCCATTATGACTGTCCTGATGGAAGAATTTATGGAGAAATTCATTTAAAAAGGCAGTATACAATTGATGATGGTAAACTTTTAAATATGTTTGATATTGATATAACAACAAACGATGAATTTTTACAGGCCTTCCTTGGTGCAAACGCAGATAATAGGTTGAAGGATATTGTTTCAACTATACAAGTTGAACAAAACAGGATAATAAGAGCAGATATGTGGAAACCACTAATTGTTCAAGGGGTTGCAGGAAGTGGTAAAACAACTATTGCTCTCCATAGAATTGCCTATCTTATTTACAACTATGACAAGGATTTTGTTCCTGAAAACTATATGATTATTGCTCCAAATAAGCTCTTTTTAAATTATATATCTGATGTTTTACCCGAACTTGGAGTTAATAGAGTTAAACAAACTACCTTTGAAGAGTTTGCCTTTGAGGTTCTTGAAAAGAAGGTTAAGATTAAGGATGTAAACAGTAAACTTTCTAAATTAGTAGATATTGAGGATGAAAGAGAGAAGGAAATTATAATTGAAGCAACTAAATTTAAAACATCAAAGGAATTTATGGATATATTAAGTCTTTATCTGAAGCAAGTAGAACAGACTATTATACCTCAAAATTCCTTTAATGTTGGAAAGATAGAGCTATACTCCTATGAGGATATACAAAAACTTTTCTTAATAAATTATTCTGACCTTCCTTTTCAAAAAAGGTTAAATGAAATAAAAAAACATCTACAAAATAGAGCAAAACTTAAAAAGGATGAGTTAATTGAAAAATTACACAGGATTTGTGATTTAGAGGTTAATAAAATTAAATTAAGCATTGAAGACACAGAAGAAAGAAGAATTAAATTAACTGAAACATACAATAAACGCGATGAACTTATAGGTAAGGTAAACGATTTTGTAAAAAATGGTGCACAAAATTTTATAAGGGCAATAGAAATAAAATCACCCTTTGAGTACTATGATGAATTCATATTTAGCAATCTATTTAAAGAACAGGCACTTAAATATATAGACAAATATGCCTATGAATATTTAATAGATTCGTATAAGAAAAATATTGAATCTAATTTATATGAATATGAAGATTTGGCTCCACTTCTTTTTATTAAATATACTACTTTAGGTCTTAACGAAAAAATTAAGGTTAAACATATTGTAATCGACGAGGCACAGGATTTTAGTGTACTACAGCTGTATGTTTTAAAAAACATTATAAAAGATAGTTCCTTTACGATTCTTGGTGATTTAAACCAAGGAATACACTATTATCGTGGAGTTAGAGATTGGAATGAAATAAGGAGCATTGTATTTAATAATTCTGCCAATTACCTTACCCTTGAACAAACCTATAGAACAAGTATTGAGATTATGGAGGTTGCAAACAAGGTTATAAGCCATATTAAAGATACTCAGGTTCAAATTGGGAAACCTGTTATTCGACACGGTGAAAGGGTAAAAGTAAAAAAGTTAAACTCCTTAAAGGAAGTTGTAGAAAATATTTTTATAAAAATTCAAGAATTAGAGCAATCAAATATTAACACAATAGCTATCATTGGAAAAACACTAAGTGAATGTAAGGAAATTCATAAGCTTCTTAAAAAGAAGGGGTTGGACTTTAAACTAATAACAGGTAATGAAAAGGAATATTCTGCAAAGAGGGTTATTGTACCTTCGTATCTTTCAAAGGGACTCGAATTTGATGCCGTATTTATACCTAATGCCAGCAGAGATTTATATAAGCAGAATGAGCTTGATATAAAGCTTCTTTATGTAGCACTTACAAGACCTCTTCATAGATTATATATCTACTCAATAGGTGAAGTTTGTGATATGCTAAAGGATATAGAATGCAATGAGGGGGAAGGTATATGTTCTTTATAGGTATATTTGGAGTTGAAGGCAAAGAAGAACATATTGGAGATATAAATAGTAAAGTTTGCAAAGTATGCGGGCAGTTTACCACATATAAAGTGTATAAAAGATATTCTTATTTTCACTTTTTCTTCATTAAGTTATTTAAATTTGATGAACATTACTTTGCTATCTCAAGATGCTGTAACAGAATATTTGAGATACCAAAGGAAGTTGGAAAAAAATATGAATTAAGAGAAATAAACGATATAGAGGATAAGGACTTAAGGGAGATATATAATCCCTATGCTGAAAAAGTATGTCCAAATTGCAAAAACTTAGTTAATCCTGATTATCCCTATTGCCCCTTCTGTGGTACAAGATTAAATTAACTTAAAAAAATCACTTTTTAACATCCTCCCACATATAATGTACTAAAAAAGGGGGGATATTTTATGCCAGAGCTTTGGGGCATTGTAGCAGTATTGGCAATACTTGTTATATATTACTTTGTAAACAGAGAATATGCAAAAAAACTGGCTCTTGAATTTATGTTCTATGTTGAAAAGAAGGCTGAAGAACTTGCACTAACCGAGGGAAAGAAGAAATTCTACTACGTAGTTTCACAGTATGACAAGCTTCCTGCATTCGTTAAGGCAGTTATTACCCCAGACCAATTTGCACAGATGGTGCAACAGCTTTTTGATGAAGCTATAAGTAGGTTAGATAATAAAAATGAATATATTGCACCTGATAAATAATTCATAAAGCCCCAAGAAAAACAATGTTTTCTTCAGGCTGTTCTAAAAGTTATATATTGATTAGCCCTATGAAGGATTTCTTGGGCATTCGTTCATTTTGCCAATTTGGAATCCATTCATAGGGCTTTTTCATAATTTAGCTAACAATTAGGTTTGTCAACAATCTGAAAAAAACAATGTTTTTTCTTAGGGATAATTCATACATAACTTTTTATATATACTAACCCTATATTGCAAACTACCCATACTTATAGAAAGATTAAAATATCCTATATTTTTTATAATTAGGTGTTGACAAATGTCATAATATATTATAAAATAATCTATGTCGAAGGGGTATAGCTCAATTGGTAGAGCAACGGTCTCCAAAACCGTAGGCTGTGGGTTCGATTCCTACTGCCCCTGCCATAAGGCCTAATCGTATGATTAGGCCTTATTTATTTGGCTCTTTGTCAATTGTTGGGGCGGGTATTCAATTAGAATGCCTGTCCTTTCTTGTTTGAGAGTGATTTTATAAAGATAGGTTGGATGGGGGAGAGTCCCCTGCAAAAAATTGCAGNACAAAAAGACCAACGGGAGTTGGTTTTCTAAAATTTGGTATTATAATTTACTTTAATTACAGCAATGAAGAATTCTATTTCTAAACCTATCAAAGTTTTTAAAGCCGAAGGCATTTCTTTTAATAACTTTAATTTTGTTATTAAAGCCTTCAGTACAAGCAT
>NZ_AXAA01000049.1:0-10213 GCF_000472625.1 Caloramator sp. ALD01 | reverse complement strand
CGCTCGACTTGCATGTGTTAGGCACGCCGCCAGCGTTCGTCCTGAGCCAGGATCAAACTCTCATGTTATAACCTAGCTTCTTATTTGGTACGTTCGCTCTCGCTGTTCAGTTTTCAAGGACCGTCATTCAACATATCTTATTTTATAACACTTATTTCATTTTGTCAACAACAATTTTTATTTTTTATTTTTTGTTTCCTTGTCGCTGACAGTTATATATATTATCATTTAAATCTTTTTCTGTCAACACCAATTTATTATTTTTTTATAGCTTATCATAATTTATTTTATCAATAAAATAATACAGGCTGTTGAAAAAGTTATATATTAATTAGCCCCATGAAGGATTTCTTGGGCATCGATTCATTTCGCTAAGCAATTCTAAGCTTTTCTTTGTTTGAAAAAGTCCTACCCTCGCGATGCCATCGTCCTGATGGCCGCTCGGCTCGGCACGTCCTGTGCCAAATTACGGACTTTTTCAAAGTCGAAAAGCAATAATTGCTAAAGCTCATGAAATATGCCATTTTGAAATCCTTTCATGGGGCTTTTTTCATACTTTAGCTAACGAACAGGTTTGTCAACAATCTGAATTATTTTATCATTAAAATAATATCTTAGTTATAAATTCTCACCAAATGTAAAAAGAGCAGACATTCAAATAGAATATCTACCCTTATTATTAATTATTCTTCTTCACTATCTTCATTTATTATTTTTGCAATAGACACAATTCTTTGGTCTGCATCAGTTTTCATTAAGGTAACTCCCATTGTATTTCTACTCGTTCTTGAAATCTGTGCTATCTCTAATCTTATTATTACTCCATTACTGTTTATAAGCATTATCTCGTCTTTGTCTTTTACCGTCTTTGCTCCAACTATACGTCCAGTTTTTTCTGTTACCTTATATGTTATTAACCCTTTTCCACCTCTATTTTGTATAGAGTATTCTGTACATGGAGTTCTCTTTCCATATCCATTTTCACTAACAACAAGTAAATCAGCGTCTTCTTCAAATACATCCATAGCAACAGCTACGTCATTATCTCTTAATGTAATTCCTCTAACCCCTGCTGCTGTTCTTCCCATACATCTTACATCGTTTTCTTCAAATGTAATTGAATATCCGTTTTGAGTTACTATTGTTATTTTACTATTTCCATCAGTTAACTTAACTCCAATTAGTTCATCATCAACCTTTAGGTTTATAGCATTTAATCCACTTCTTCTAATAGAGCTAAATTCACTTAATGCTGTCTTTTTAACAATTCCATTCTTAGTTGCAAAGAATATAAACTTATCTTCATCAAATTCTTTTATCGCTATAACTGCTTGTATTCTTTCTCTTGGGCTAAAAGGTAAAATATTTACAATATTTGTACCACGGGCAGTTCTTCCTGCTTCTGGTATTTCATAGGCCTTTAATTTATATGCTCTTCCTAAGTTTGTAAAGAATAGTATGTTATTATGTGTTGAAGTTATAAATATATTCTCTACAAAGTCATCTTCTCTTGTTGTTATACCTTGAATACCTTTTCCACCTCTTTTTTGACTCTTATAAGTATCAATTGGTATTCTCTTTACATATCCTGCATGAGTGATGGTTATTACAACTTCTTCCTCTTGAATTAGGTCTTCTATATTTATTTCCTCAGTGCTATTTATTATCTTTGTTCTTCTTTCATCTGCATATTTTTGTTTTATTTCAATTAACTCATCCTTTATTATATTAAGAACTAATCTTTCGTTTGCAAGAATTTCCTTTAATCTATTTATTGTTTTGATAAGCTCCTCATATTCTTGCTCTATTTTATCCCTTTCAAGACCTGTAAGTCTCTGTAATCTCATATCAAGTATAGCTTGAGCTTGTTTTTCCGAAAGCCCAAATCTTGACATAAGCCCACTTCTTGCTTCATCAACCGTCTTTGACCCTCTTATCAAATTAATAACCTCATCTATATGATCGAGTGCTATTTTTAAACCTTCTAAAATATGAGCTCTTGCTTCTGCCTTATCTAACTCATATTGAGTCCTTCTTCTAATAACAACCTTTTGGAATTCTAAATAGTGTGTTAAAACCTCTTTTAAATTAAGTATTTTGGGTTCTCCCTCTACTAATGCAAGCATTATTACACTAAAGGTATCCTGCATCTTTGTATGCTTATATAATAAATTTAAAACAACATTAGGATTTGCATCCCTCTTTAATTCAATAACAATTCTCATACCTTCTCTATCTGATTCATCTCTTAAATCAGATATACCTTCTATTTTCTTATCCTTTACAAGTTCTGCTATATCCTCAATTAACTTGGCTTTATTAACTTGATATGGTATTTCTGTAACTATTATTCTATGTTTTCCCTTTTCTTCTTCTATTTCAGCCTTTGCTCTTACAGTAATTCTTCCTCTTCCTGTTTCATATGCTTGTCTTATTCCCTCTTTACCTAATATTACACCTGCTGTTGGGAAATCTGGACCCTTTATCTTAGACATTATGTCTTTAACTGTAGCTTCAGGGTTATCTATTAATACAACAAGCCCATCTATAACCTCTCCTAAATTATGAGGTGGTATATTTGTTGCCATACCAACAGCAATACCTGATGAACCATTAACTAAAAGATTTGGAAATCTTGAAGGAAGAACTAATGGTTCCTTTTCTGTACCATCAAAGTTATCTATAAAATCAATTGTATCCTTGTTTATATCCCTTAAAAGTTCCATTGAAATTTTTGAAAGCCTAGCCTCTGTATAACGCATAGCAGCTGCCCCATCACCATCAATGGAACCAAAGTTTCCGTGTCCATCAACTAAAGGATATCTCGTTGAGAAATCCTGAGCAAGTCTTACCATTGCATCATAAACCGCACTATCACCGTGTGGATGATATTTACCTAAAACATCCCCAACGATTCTGGCTGATTTTCTATACTGTTTATCAGGATATAATCCTAATTCATGCATTGAATATAAAATTCTTCTATGAACAGGCTTCAACCCATCCCTAACATCTGGAAGTGCACGACCTACAATAACACTCATTGCATAATCGATATAACATTTTTTCATCTCATCCTTTATATCGACTGAAACAATTTTTTCTCTTCTATCTTCCATTTTTTCACCTCATTATATGTCAAGATTTTGAACCTTCTTAGCATTTTTCTGTATAAATTCTCTTCTTGGTTCAACCTTATCTCCCATAAGTATAGTAAATATCTCGTCTGCTGCTACTGCATCCTCTATTTCAACCTTAAGAAGTGTTCTTGTTTCTGGGTTCATAGTTGTTTCCCAAAGCT
The DNA here is from genome assembly GCF_000472625.1 of Caloramator sp. ALD01. Classification (NCBI taxonomy): domain Bacteria; kingdom Bacillati; phylum Bacillota; class Clostridia; order Eubacteriales; family Clostridiaceae; genus Caloramator; species Caloramator sp. ALD01. The sequence continues at coordinate 6,912 of NZ_AXAA01000049.1, read as the reverse complement.
GTTCTGCATTCATTTCACCAAGACCCTTATATCTTTGTATTTCGACATTATCTCTTCCAATTTCATTAAGTTTCTTTTCAAGTTCCTTATCTGAATATGCATAATGAATCTTTTTATTCTTAGTTATCTTATAAAGAGGTGGCTGTGCAATATACACGTGTCCTTCCTCTATAAGAGGTCTCATATATCTGTAGAAAAATGTTAATAGCAATGTTCTAATGTGTGCACCATCCACATCGGCATCTGTCATTATAATTATTTTATCGTACCTAATTTTGCTTATATCAAATTCATCTCCAATTCCTGCCCCAAAAGCTGTTATCATATTTCTTATTTCTTGATATGATAATATTTTATCTAATCTCTGCTTTTCAACGTTCATTATTTTTCCTCTAAGAGGAAGAATAGCTTGGAATCTTCTATCACGTCCACCCTTTGCTGAACCTCCTGCTGAATCTCCCTCAACAAGATATATTTCACAAAGCTTTGGATCCTTTTCTGAACAATCTGCAAGCTTACCTGGAAGAGAGGTTGAATCTAATACAGATTTTCTTCTTGTTAATTCTCTTGCTTTTCTTGCTGCTTCTCTTGCTCTTTGAGCCATTATACATTTTTCTAATATGATCTTTGACACATGAGGATTTTCCTCTAAAAAGGCTGCAACTTTATCTCCAACAATTGTATCAACAACACTTCTAACCTCAGTATTACCAAGTTTAGTTTTTGTTTGACCTTCAAATTGAGGGTTTGTTATTTTTACCGATATAACTGCTGTCAAACCTTCACGTGTATCTTCTCCTGCTAAATTTTTATCATTTTCTTTAAGGAATCCATATTTTCTTGCATAATCATTAATAACCCTCGTAAGTGCTGTTTTAAATCCACTTACATGAGTTCCACCTTCAGGAGTATGGATGTTATTTGCAAAGGAAAATATGTTTTCGTTATAGCTGTCATTATACTGAAGTGCTATTTCAACTATTACATCATCCTTTACTCCCTCTACATATATTGGTTCTTCACTTAAAACCTCTTTATTTCTATTTAAATATTTTACAAACTCTTTAATTCCACCTTCATAATGGAATTGTTCTTCCTTTTCTTCCCTTTCATCCTTTAAAGTAATACTAATTCCCTTATTTAAAAATGCAAGTTCTCTAAATCTTTGAGCTAAAGTATCATAGTCATATTCTAATTCTTCAAATATTTCAGCATCTGGTTTAAAGCTTACTGTAGTTCCTGTACTATTCGCATCTCCTACTACCCTTAAATCACAAACCACTCTACCTCTTTCATATTTTTGGTAGTATTCTTTACCATCTCTTCTAACCCTAACTTCAAGCCATTCTGACAGGGCATTAACTACCGAAGCACCAACTCCGTGCAATCCCCCAGATACCTTATATCCTCCGCCTCCAAACTTACCACCTGCGTGTAATACCGTAAATACAACTTCAACTGCAGGCTTATTAAGTTTTGGATGTATATCAACTGGTATACCTCTACCATTATCTACTACCGTTATTGAATTATCCTTATGTATAATAACCTCAATATTGCTACAATATCCTGCTAATGCTTCATCTATTGAGTTATCAACTATTTCATAAACCAAATGGTGAAGTCCCTTAGGTCCTGTACTACCTATATACATACCAGGTCTTTTTCTTACAGCCTCAAGCCCCTCAAGAACTTGTATCTCATTTGCACTATACTGCTGTACATTACTACTCATTCTTTTCACCTCTTCTTATAGTTCATTCAAAAAGCCTGTTCTTTTTACCAGAGTAAGTGAAGATATTGGAGAAAGATAAATTATACTTTTTTTATTTCTCTCTGTTAATACAAAGGATTTTGGTGGATCATCTGTAATTCTTGTAACAAATCCTTCTTCTTCTGCTATCTTTAAAAAATTTCTTGTATCAGAATTGAAGGTAGAATTTATATCGAAGATAGCAATAACTTCACTTAAAGGAATTACTACATTTTCTCCTAAATGAAGAAACATAAAAAAGCCTCCCTATATCAAAATCATATTTATTATAAATCTAATTCATAAAATAAACAACATTTTTTACTCTAATCGAACAATAGTTCCTTTATTAACTTCAAAAATACTTTTTTCGGCAAATTTCTTAATATCTATATCCTTAATACTTGTACAAGTTATAATTGTTTGTATATCCTTCAAGGAGTTAAGTAAATAAAATTGTCTTTTAGGATCAAGTTCTGAAAGTACATCATCAAGAAGAAGTACCGGATACTCTCCTACCTCTGCCTTTACAATTTCAAGTTCAGATAATTTTAAAGAAAGTGCTGCCGTTCTTTGTTGACCTTGAGAGCCAAAATTTCTAACATCTATCCCATTTATAAATATGGCCAAATCATCTCTATGAGGACCAACCAAAGTAAATCCCTTTTTTATATCATCTTCAGTATGTTTAATATAATAATCAAGTAAATTTTCCTTGATTTCCTTAGTTGTTGTATTAAAATTTATATCACTTCTATATAAAACTTCAAGTTCCTCTTTACCATCTGTAATTTTTCTATGTATAAGTCTTGCTATTAAAGTTAGCTTTTTTATAAATTCAATTCTATTTTGAATTATTATGCTCCCATAGTCAGCAAGCTGTTCACTAAATATTTCCAGTGTAGCCCTGTTAGAAGGGGAAAACATCAATGTTTTTAAAATATTATTTCTCTGCATTAATACCTTATTGTATTGATTTAATATATAATAATACTTTGGTCTTATCTGACTTAATTCGTTATCTATAAATCTTCTTCTCAAAGAAGGTCCTTCTTTTATTAACTTTAAGTCTTCAGGTGAAAAAATTACTGTGTTTAATGTCCCTAAAACATCAGTTGATTTATTTACTTTAACTCCATTCAACTTCATCTGCTTTTTTCCATCTATATCAAGCAAAAACTCCAATTTATAATTACCCAAATTTTTTACTACATCTGCCTTAATATATGCTTTATTTTTATTCCAAGATATTAACTCTCTATCTTTATTTGTTCTATGGGACTTTAATGCACTAAAAAAATACATTGCTTCTAAAACATTTGTTTTACCCTGTGCGTTCTCTCCAACAAATATATTTATTTTATTGTTTAATTTAAGTTCAAGTTTTTCATAATTTCTGTAATTTATAAGTTCTATTGCATCTATATACATAATCCCACCTATACCACCTTAAAACTTCCTACACCTTCAACTTCAACTATATCTCCCTTATAAATTTTCTTACCTCTATTTAAAACAACTTCACCATTAACCTTAACATCTCCATTTTGAATTATAAGTTTAGCAAAGGCTCCTGAATCTGCAATATTAGCCCATTTTAATAACTGGTCTAATTTTATATACTCTGTATTTATAGATATTTGTTCCATTTATTTAACCTCCTCAATTAAAGATAAAAAGCAAGGGGACTATCCCCCATTGCTTTCTTAATCTTATTCTTCAACTAATCTAACAGGTAATACAAGGTATATATAATCATCAGAATTACATTTTTTAACTACACAAGGGCTTACATTTGTAGTAAATTCTAAATAAATTTCATCTGAATCTATTATTCTCAAAACATCTAAGAAATACTTTGAATTGAAGGCAATTTTTAAATTTTCACCCTCAAGTTCAATATTAACTTCCTCATAAACTTTACCCAATTGTGAGTTTGAAGTTATTATCATATTAGAATCCTTTATGTCAAATTTAATTAAATTAGTCTTTCCTTCTCTTGCAAGCAGAGATGCTCTTTCTATACTATCTAAAAGTTCATTTCTATTTACTTTAACCTTTAGTCTATACTCTTCAGGAATTATTTGCCTATAATTTATAAACTCGCCATCTAACAATCTTGATATTACTTTAGTATTTCCAAGGTTAAATAATATATGATTTGGTGTAAAAGTTATCTTTGCCTTTTCATCTGTTGTCTCAAGTATCTTTGATATTTCATTTAAAGTTTTTCCTGGTATTACAGCACTTATTTCATTCTCTGAATCTATATCATACCTTTTTAATGCTAATCTATATCCATCTAATGCAACAAAGCTTAATTTTCCATCTTTAACTTCAAATAAAACTCCTGTAAGTATAGGTCTTGTTTCTTCCTGTGCTATAGCAAAAATAGTTGAACGAATCATGCTTTTTATTAAATCTTGTGAAATTTCATACATGGAATTTTCGTTTATTGTTGGAAGTTTAGGAAATTCATCTGGATTATTTCCTAAAAGCACGAATTCAGACTTTTGACAAGTTATATATACATTATTATTTTCCATTTTAATTATTATTTTGTCGTTTGGAAGTTTTCTGATGAATTCTCCAAATAACTTAGAGTTAACAACTGTTGCTCCTTCTTGATAAACTTCTGTTTCTATAAATGTTTCTATACCAAGGTCTAAATCTGTTGCAGTAAAGGTTACCTTATTATCCTTTGTTGCCCTTATATGAATTCCTTCAAGAATAGGGTAAGTTGTTTTTGTTGAAGTTGCCTTTTGAACTGTATTTATTGCTTCCTGTAATAATTCTTTTTCACATATAAACCACATAAGTAAATCCTCCTTTTATCCACAGTGGATAATTTTTTATTATAGATAGAGGTTATAAACAATAATTTAGTAGTAATAGTAATAGGTGCTGTTGATATGTTGATAACTACGTTAAAGCAAGAAAGAAGAATAATTTGATAAAAAAATAATTTGTGGATAAGTTGATGAAAACATCTTAATTTTATCCACATTATAAAGAGATTAAAAATTAAAATACAACTATCCACAAATTATAAACTTCAATTATTAACATGTGTGAATTATTTCTGATGGATCTTTTTAATTAGTTCATCTATTGTTTCCTTTAGAGCATCATCCTTTTCTAAGTCCTCAGATATTTTTTCATATGCGTGTATTACAGTTGTATGGTCACGTCCACCAAATTCTTCTCCAATTTTAGGTAGAGATAAATCGGTTAGTTTTCTTGCTAAATACATAGCAATTTGCCTTGGATATGCAACATTTTTAGTCCTTCTTTTTGATTTAAAATCGTCTATTCTAAGATTGTAGTAGCTTGCAACTACGTCTTGGATTAGTTCAACTGTAATTTGTTTGTTGTTTTTATTGGATATTATGTCCTTTAGAACATCTGTTGCAAGTTCTACACTTATTTCTTTATTTGAAAGAGAGGCAAATGCAACAATTCTAATTAATGCACCTTCTAACTCTCTAATGTTTGATTGAATTTTATTTGCAATATAAACCATAACTTCATTTGGAACCTGTAGGTTTTCCATATCAGCCTTTTTCTTTAGAATTGCTATTCTTGTTTCAAAATCTGGTGGCTGTATATCGGCTATAAGTCCCCATTCAAATCGAGATCTTAATCTATCTTCTAATGTTGGAATTTCCTTTGGTGGTCTATCGCTTGAAATAATTATTTGTTTGTTTGCTTCATATAGTGCGTTGAATGTGTGGAAGAATTCTTCTTGGGTTCTTTCTTTGCCTGCAATGAATTGTATATCGTCAATTAAAAGAACATCAACGTTTCTATATTTATTTCTAAATTCAACATTCTTATCATCCTTGATAGAATTTATAAGTTCATTAGTAAATTTTTCAGAGGACACATAGACTACTCTTGCTTTAGGATTGTTGCTTAAAATGTAGTGCCCGATTGCGTGCATCAAGTGGGTTTTACCAAGACCAACGCCTCCATATATAAATAGAGGGTTATATGCCTTTGCTGGAGCCTCTGCTACAGCTAAAGATGCAGCATGTGCAAATCTATTACTATTTCCAACCACGAAGGTATCAAAGGTATATTTTGGATTTAATGTAGATGTTGCAAGCTCATCATTTGCTTGATTAGGTTTAGTTTCAATACTTGATTTATTTGAAGAAGTTGCTTCATCAATTTTTTGGGAAGTACTATCTAATTCTTTAAATACATCGTCAGTTTCCAAAACAAATTTTATTTCGTATTTTTTAGAAGCAACTAATTTAAAGGCATTACCTATTAAATCTTTATACCTTGCATCTAATATGTTTTTTGAAAATTCGGTTGGAGCAAGTAAATAGAAGGCATCCTGCGTCAACTTTATGGGCTTTAAAGATTTGATCCATGTATTAAAACCTACTTCTGTAAGTTCTGTTTTTACTATATTTAAAGTTTTTTCCCAGAGAGAATAGATGTCTGTGCCCATAATAAACCTCCTGTTCTAAGTAAATTTTTTGTAATAATTAAATCGAAAAATATATATTAACAGAGTTATTCACAATTTAATAATTAAAAAACAGTTGTTGACAAAAAAATAAAAAGATATTCACAGAATGTGAAAAAGTATTTTATTTTTAAAATAGGGTTTAAATTATTCACAAAATAAAATCAACACAATTAACAAACAGAAACAATAGATTTTTTAAAGGTTTATAGTAAAAAACAAATAAAAATTCAACAAGTTATACACAGGCTTATCCACAGAATGTGAATAACTTTACATAATCCACAAAAAATAAACAAAAACACATAAAATTATCCACATTGTATTAATATATTATCAAAATAATTATTCACAGGCAATAGTTATCCACAAAAAACACATATGTGAATAAAAAATTATCAACAATAACAGAGATTTCGCACTTGAAAATTTTTAGGGTGGTAAGTCCGTTGATTTATAAGGGTTAAGAAATAGTAAGTAGAAATTAGGTATTTTCCGATTTTTACTGGAAAATATAGAGAAAAAATTTGCATAAAGAAAGCATCCTTTTTATAATAGTTTTGCCACAAACAAACATAAAAAGGATGCTGATGAAATGAACAAAAGTTATTTAAAACAAATGCTCACTTACTTTTCTAAAGTATATCATCTTGGAGAAAAAATCAATACCTTAAATAAA